>JANLOU010000624.1:0-21799 GCA_031366735.1 Candidatus Eiseniibacteriota bacterium | reverse complement strand
GGCATGCAGACGGGCACGCTGCCGCCGTTCCTGGGCATCCGCGTCAAACCGCTCACCGAGGAGCTGCGCGCGCGCGGCATCCGGACCTTGGACCTGTTCCTGGGCACGCTGTTGCACGCCACCCATGCCAAGCTGCCCGAGCACTTCGTGGTGACCCTGCCCAAGGTGACCGTGCCGGAACAGGTGGAAGCGCTCGTGGCGATGTTCGAACTGCTCGAACACGAGCACTCGCTGGCGCCCGGTGTGTTGCGCATGGAGATCATGGTCGAGACCCCGCAGAGTGTGATCGCGCCCGACGGCACGGTGCCACTGCGACGCTACATCGCTGCAGCCAAGGGCCGTTGTCGCGGGGCGCACCTGGGCGTGTACGACTACACCGCGAGCGTGCAGGTGACTGCGCTGTATCAGGGGCCCGCGCATCCGGCCTGCGGCTTTGCGCGCGATGCGATGCAGGTGGCCCTGGCCGGCACCGGGGTGACCTGGAGCGACGGTGCCACCACGCTCATGCCGGTGGCGCCGAACCGAGCGCCCGAGGGCGGCACGCTCACTCCCGTGCAGTGGGAGCAGAACCGCAAGGCCGTGCACGGCGCGTGGCGTTCCCACTACGAGGATGTCCGGCGCGCGCTGCGCGAAGCGTACTACCAAGGCTGGGACCTGCATCCGGCACAGCTGCTCACGCGGCACGCCGCGGTGACTGCGTTCTTCCTCGAAGGGCGCGAGGAGGCCGGGGAGCGCTTGAAGAAGTTCGTGGAGAAAGCCGCGCAGGCAACCCTCGTGGGCAATGTCTTCGACGATGCTGCCACGGGTCAGGGACTGCTCAACTTCTTCCTGCGCGGCATCTCGTGCGGCGCGCTGACCGAAGCCGAGGCCTTGGCCACCGGGCTGACGCTGGACGAACTGCGCGGACGCAGCTTCGTCCGGATCCTGAAAGGGCGGCGGGGCGAGGCGTGAGCCCGCTGCACAGGACGCGCGGCTGGGCTCGCGCCATCGCGCCCGGGCTCAGGCCCCCGGCATCGCCCGCTTGAGGGGCTTGATCAACGCCAGCAGCACCACCGCCATCACCGCCGCGGCTCCCGAGAGCAACAGCCAGAACTGCGAGTGCGGCATGTCGTCCCACAACTTGCCGATCTGGGTGAGCTTGTTGCCGATCGCAGTCGCCACGAACCAACCGCCCATCATGATGCCGCGATAGCGCCGGGGCGCCACCTTCGAGACCAGCGCCAACCCCATCGGCGAGAGCATCAGCTCCCCCATGGTGAGCACGCCATAGGCGCCCAGCAACCAGAATGGCGAAACCCGGTAGTCGTAGATACCGCCCGGGCCAGCGTGCGCCTCGCCCGTTCGCGCCGCGATGAACAACACGAAGAACGCGAGCGCCGTGGCGAACATGCCAAAGGCCATCTTGACTGGGGTGGAAGGCTCGCGCCCCATGTGGTCGAGCCACCCCCAGAACGCCACGAGCGGGAAGGTGAGCAGGAGCACCCAGCCGGGATTGATCGCATTGGAGATGATGCCCGAGACCTTCCAAGCCGTGTTCTCATTGGCCCAGTAGGTCATGGTGGAACCGTTCTGGTGGAACACCATCCAGAACACGATCACCAGCACATAGATCACGATGAGCGCGCCGATGCGTTTGCGATCGGACACCGCGTCGATGGCCTGAGGCGCGAGCGGCCGGGACTGCGCGGCGCGACCCGGATCCTGATCGGTGCCCAGGACATGCTTCTGGAAGCGCCAGAGGATGAAGAGGGAGATCGCCATCCCCACGGCCGCCAGCGCGAATGCGGGATGGAAGCCGAACCGTCCGCGCATGAACTCCGCCACCACCGGAGCGAGGAACGCGCCGACATTGATGCCCATGTAGAAGATGTTGTAGGCGCGGTCCTTGAGGTGGCTGCCCTCGGGATACAGGTTTCCCACCATCGCCGAGACATTCGGCTTGAAGAACCCATTGCCGACCACCAGGCAGGTCAGGGCCGCGTACACCGCCGGCATCGAACGGACCGAAAGCAGGAGGTGGCCGACCATGAAGAACACGGCCCCGATCATCACCGCACGGCGGTAGCCGAGCCCCCGATCGGCGATCCACCCGCCGATCAGCGGACTGGCGTACACGAACATCAGATAGTTCGCGTGCAGCCCGGTGGCTTGATCCGAGGTCCAACCAAAGCCCTGCCCGGTCTGGTCCCGCAGATACAGCGTGAACATGGCGAGCATGGTGTAGAAGCTGAAGCGCTCCCACATCTCGGTGGCGAACAGCACGTACAGTCCCTTGGGGTGTTTCTCAGCCGCGGCCAGGGTGGCGCTCAAGCGGGGCTCCTCTCGGTTCAAGCGTGCTCACGCACAGCGCATCGCGCGCACCCTGGGATCGCTTGCGGGGTTCGCCCGGGTGGGCAGGCCACGAATATAGCCGCCGATGGGCCATGGAGAAACGGCGAACCGAAAATCGGAAGCAAGCATCCGGCCGGATTCTGAGTCATGCCCCGGTCAAAATCGCCCTGTTTGCCAACACACCACGCTGCAGGGACCGGCTTCGGGTGTATACCCAACAGGTCAACCGGCGGGCTCTGCCGCGGGCGGCTCCCCGCCCATGAGAGCCATGACCACAAGGAGAGCACCTATGCGCAGGATTGCCATCGTCTCGCTGTCCGTCCTCACCGCTGCACTGCTCGTCTCCACGGTCGTGTTCTATCGCTCCAACCAAGCGACCACCGCAAACCTCACGGAACTGAAGTCCACCGAAGAGAAGGCGCGGAGTCGTTACGGCGACGCCGTGAACGCCATCGCCGAGATCCAGGATAGCCTCGCTGCTGTCTCATTGGGCGAAGGCTCGCTCAAGCTGTTCTCGGATAAGGCTCAGGGTGAGCGTCTGCTGTCCGAGAACCGCGGTGACGAGGCGCTCGCCCGCATCGCGCTGCTCAAGGCGGGCATCAGCCGCACCAAGGAGCGGATCGCAAGGCTCGAGTCGAGCCTGAGCAAGAGCGGTACGAAGGTGGCCGGGCTCAACCGCATGATGGCCAGCCTGAAGAAGACCGTGGCCGAGCGTGAGGCGCTGGTCGCCGAGCTCAGTGGGCGTGTCGATCAACTGCAGCATCAGGTCACTGGGCTCACCGCCGAGGTTGCGGTCAACCAGGATTCGATCCGTGCACAGCAGCTGGCGCTCGAACTTCGCCGCCGCGAGTTGGGCACGGTGTACTACGCGATCGGGTCCAGGAAGCAGCTCACCACCGCAGGGCTCGTCGTGGCCAAGGGTGGCGTGCTGGGTCTGGGCAAGACGCTCAAACCCTCTGGCGTGGTCGCGCCGACCATGTTCACCGCCATCGACACCGATGCTCAGCAGGTCATCATGATCCCCGCAGCCAAGGCCACGGTGATCAGTGCCCAGCCGGCATCCAGCTACGAGCTGACCACTGTGGATGGTCATGTCATGCTGCGCATTCTCGATCCCGCACAGTTCCGCGCGGTGAAGCACCTGGTGATCATGACCGCCTAGTCCACCCATGCGAAAGCCCCCGCGAACCGATGGGTTCGCGGGGGCTTTCTTGTAACCGACGACTGTTGCGGACTACCGGAAGCGCGACTTGAGCGTGCCCCATGTGGTGGTGCTGACCGGCGTCGGGTTGACCGACTCGACCTGCACGACGCTGTCGTCGTAGTCCTTGTCGGAAGCGCCCGCGACGGAAGCGTCCTCGAAGGCGAGCAGCCAGGTGCCAGCGTTCACGCCGGTACCTGCATACGAGAGGACCTGTGCCTTGGCGCCGGCATTGCGCACATCCTGCTGGTAGAAGGTGCCGTTCGGACCCTGGATGTAGAACCCGAAGTTCGTCGCATCGATGCCGAGGTAGGTGTTCGAGCTGATCGGAACCGCATTGTCGTCAAAAAGATTGACGATCACGCGAGCCGGCGCCGTGCGGAAGGAGACCTGGGCGAACCATCCCGGCAATGCCCCGCCCGGCAACACCGGATAGAGCGGCGGAACAGCCGCACCGCCGTTGTACAGGCCCACGGTATTCACACCTGCGTTCGGGCTCTGCTCGATCAGGAGCGAGACACCCGAGTTGGTCGAGACCGTGCGGGACCAGGTCTGCGCGGCATCCTGCTGGGTGTTGACATTGATCGACTCGCCGATGCTGTTGAAATAGGTCTGGAGACTGCCGGTCAGAACGGGAACCTGCGGCGCACGCAACGCGGCCGAAGCAACTCCCGTGGAAGCCACGAATGCCACCAAGGCAACCAGCAGCACGATCATTCGGGTAGCGAGACGGTTCACGGGATTCCCTCCTGAGACAGCGAATGGATGACGACGACCAAGGGCACGCCACATCTTGCAAGCAGACGACTTACGGGCAGATTGCCTTATCCCGCGCGGGAAGGAAAGCGAAATCCAAGGGGATCGCAACCCGCCGGCCGTTGGGCGCCCAGCGGACCAAGTGGTCTGGGGATACTTTGTTCACTGGTGCTTACACGGCCCCTCAGCTCCCGCGATAGGTCGAGTACCCGTAGGGGCTGAGTAACAGCGGCACATGATGGTGCTGGCTCGCGTCGACGACCTCGAACTCCAAGCTGGCCCGGGGAAAGAAGCACCGGTCCCCGCTCTGGGCGAAATAGGCGCTCAGGGCGAAGGTCAGGCGATGCACGCCTGACGAGAGTGGGCGCCCGTCCACATGGAAGTCCGCCACCCGGCCGTTGGCGTCCGTGGTGCGGGTGCCGATCAGATTCCAACTGCCGTCCGGGCCTTGGTGTTCCAGCACGACGGGCACGCCGCTGGCAGGCCGGCCGTGCGCCAGGTCCAGCACATGGGTGGTGATGGCGCTCATCGGGCGACCTCCAGGAGTTTGTCGAGACGCAGGTGGGTGATGCGAAGTTGCTCGGCGGCGGCGTTGCGCAACTCGGCCGCCGGCTCATTCGCGCTGCGCGCCTCAAGCCGCGCCAGCAGCCCGGCGGCATCGAGGCCGGTCGCGCAGACAATGAACACATGACCATGACGCGCTTCGTAGGCTGCGTTACCCGCCGCCAGTCGCTGAGCCGTCGCCTCATCGGCAGCCGCCGCGCCACTCTGCTCACCACTCGCCCATTCCGCGGTCGAGGCGAATCGCTCGCGAAGCGCGGCAAACTGGCCGATGCGCGGATGATGCGAGAACGCCTCGAGGAGATCGTCGGCTCCAAGCGTGGCGAACACCGCATCGGCCGCAGCGTGCAGTCCCGCCACGGTTCCAAAGGGGCGGCGCGCCAACATCCCACTCACCCAGGCGCGCGCGCCGCAGCAGCGTTGCAGCGCCTCGGCCACCACGGGTTCGGCATCCGAATCCAACCTGGCGAGCGTCATCCGGCCGCACTCGCCCACTGCCGCAACAACTCGCGCGCGAACGCCACTCCCGTCCACAGATCCTTGGGCGCCGTGTGCTCCTCGGGCGAGTGGCTGATCCCCCCGCGGCTCGGAACGAACAGCATCAGGGCGGGGACGCCAGCTTGCGCGAACGCCATGGTGTCGTGCCCGGCGCCACTGGGCATGCGCCGATGGGGGATGCCCATCGCCTGCGCGAGCGCGGCGGCCTCGACCGCAAGGGCCTCGTCGAGCGCCGTCGGGGGCTCGCCCGAGCTGACCTCGAGTGTGAGCGGGATCTCGCGCCGCGCCGCGATCGCGCGCAGGCGCGCTTCAAGCGCTGCGCACAGGCGCTCGAACTCGACGCGCTCGGTGTGCCGCGCCTCGAGCCCAAGCGTGCAGCGGCCGGGCACGACATTGTAGAGCCCGGGCTCCACCTGCACGAAGCCCGCAGTGCACACCGCGGGGGCGCCGGTCTCGAGCGCGAGCGCCTCGGCCGCGAGCACCATTTCCGCCGCGCACGCGAACGCGTCCCGGCGCCGGTCCATGGGCGTCGTCCCCGCGTGGCGCGCAGCCCCGGTCAGTGTCGCGCGCATGCGGCAGTAGCCGGTGATGCGATCGACGATCCCGAGTTTTTCACTCGCACCCTCGAGCACAGGGCCCTGCTCGATGTGCAGCTCGAGTTGGCGCCAGGCACGGAAGGTGATGGGAACGCTGGCGCCCTCGGGGACCGCAACACCGGTGCAGCCGCGCTCGGCTGCGAACGCGAGCGCCTCGGACCAGCGCACGCCATTGCTGTCGGTGAGCGCTGCGAGCTGCGAGGGGATCAGTTGACCCAACACTCCGCGGACGCCCGTGAGCGCTGCGGAGAATCGACTGCCCTCCTCCTCACAGGTCACGAACGCCACCACGGGCCGGGCGAGCCCGCGCAGTTCGGCGGCCAACTGGAACGCTGCGAGCGTGCCGTAGGGCCCATCGTATCGCCCGCCATGCACCACGGTATCCAAGTGGGACCCCACCAGGATCACCTCGCTTCCAGGCAGGACGGCGGGATCGTGCACATACAAGTTCCCGATCGCATCGCAGGTCGCGGTGAGGCCGAGCAGTCCGGCCTCCCGCCGGAGCCAACGGTGCGCGTCGCACCAGTGCGTGTCGTACACGAGGCGGGTGCAGCCGGGCCCGGGCGCGCTGTAGCCCGCAAGCGCATCGAGCCGCGCGATCAGATCCTCGGGGGTCGCCACATAGGAGGTCACCATGCGCGGAAGTTATGCGAGGTGGCCGGGGCGGGACAAGACATGCCATTCCCCCGGGAGCCAGCGCCCCTGCGGCTCGCCGATCAGCCGGGAGCCATCGTACACAGCCCGCCCTCGCAGCCAAGTTCCCAGCACGCGGCCGCGCAGCGTGCGTCCTGCGTACGGGGTCACGGGATGCCGTTGGTGCAGCTTCGTCGGATCGACCACGAACACGGCATCGGGGTCGAAGACCACGAGATCGGCGTCGTGCCCCACTTCGAGCGAGCCCTTCGTGTGGTCGAGCCGGGCGAGTCGCGCGGGCATCCGCGACATGACGCGCGTCAGAGCCGCCAGATCCGCGTTCACTTCGTGCAATGCGGTCCAGGTCGCGGACAGCGACAACTCGAGTGAGGCGATGCCGCCCCAGCTGGTGGCGAAGTCCCCGCTGCCCAGCTGTTTCAGCGCCGGCGGTGCGGGGGAATGGTCGCTCGCGACCAGGTCGAGCCGCCCTTCCACCACAGCGCGCCGCAACGCTGCACGCTCCACTTGCCCGCGGATCGGCGGCGCGCACTTGTACTCGGTCGCGCCATCGGGAATCTCCTCGGCCGCAAAGCAGAGGTAGTGCGGGCAGGTCTCCGCACTCATGCGAACCCCTTCAGCGCGCGCCAGCTCGATCGCCGCGAGGGCTGCACGCGAGGCCACATGCACGATGTGCACCTGCACATCCGCTTGTCGGCTCAAGCGGGCCAGCATCTGGATGGCGCGCGCCTCGGCCTCGGGCGGTCGACTGGCGAGCCAGTCCGCGTAGTGTCGGGTCGAGGCGGGCATGGCAAGTAGGAACGCGGGGTCCTCGGCGTGCACGAGCAGCGGCAACTCGTATCGACGCAGGTCATCCACGACCTGCAGCAGGTCCGTTTCGGTGACATGCGGGAACTCCTCCACGCCCGAGGGCGAGAGGAAGCACTTGACCCCGAGTACGCCCGCGCGCAGGAGTGCCTCGAGTTGGTCCGCAAGCCCCGGCACCACTCCGCCCCAAAGGCCCACATCGACATGGAGCTGTCCGGCCATGGCAGCAGTCTTCGCCTGCACCGCCGCCGCGGTGGTGGTCGCGGGAATGCTGTTGAGCGGCATGTCGACCAGCGTGGTGACGCCACCGGCGGCGGCCGCTCGACTCGCGCTGCGAAACCCCTCCCACTCGGTGCGCCCCGGCTCGTTGCAATGGACATGCGTGTCGACCACGCCGGGCATGAGCACGAGTTCGCCGAGCTCGTGCGTCACCTCGCCCGGGGCGTCCCATGGCTCGATCGCGCGGATGCGTCCCTCGCGCACATCCACACGAGCGGCGCACTCGCCCTGCGGCAACAGCACGCGACGGGAGCGGAAACGCAGCTCCCCGCTCGAGGCGAGTCGCTCCGAGGACCCGCTCACCGGCCGGCGCGCCACGCGGCATGGGCCGCCAAGGCCCAACCCGCCAATAAGGCCAGCCCACCGAACGGCGTGACCGCGCCCCACATCCGCACACCGGTGAGCGCGAGGGCATAGAGACTCCCTGCGAAAATCACGGTGCCGAGCCCTAACGCCACGCCCGCCGCGAGCCAGCCGCGACCGGGCTCGCGCGCCTCGGCCTCTCCCACCATGAACAGCGCAATGGCGTGCGCCAGATGGTAACGCGCGCCCGTCTCGAAGACCGCGAGCAGGTCGGGGGTGAGTCGGGTCTTGAGCGCGTGCGCCCCGAACGCACCCAGCGCGACGGCGAGGAAGGCGGACAGCGCACCGAGCAGGCGGAGGTTCATGGCGCTGAGCTTAGCGGCAGCCCGGGGTGTGCGCGAGCGGCGGAGCCAGGGAATGTGGCTCCTCGGGTAGGATTCGAACCTACAACCCTTCGGTTAACAGCCGAATGCTCTACCATTGAGCTACCGAGGAACGATATGGGCATGTCCGGGACCTCAGGACATGGATGTCTGAGCAAGGGCGGCGAGATTAGTCGGGGACCGGCTCGCCGGTCAAGCCGACGGCCCGGACCGCGAAGGGTGCCGCCCGCTGCGGGGATATCGGCCGCTCAACCCCGCGAATCCAGTGCCTCGCGCACGACGGCACCCAGATGCTCGGGGGAATACGGCTTGGGGAGGAATCCCTCAACCTCGAGCCCTCCCGGTCCGTCCGGCCCCGTCCCCAGATCGTATCCGCTCGTCAGCACCACTGGCAGCCCGGGCGCGATCTCACGCAGGCGGCGCAGGGTCTCGGGCCCCGAGAGGCGCGGCATGGTCTGGTCGAGCAGCACGATATCGATGCGCGCGCCACGCTGCACTTGTTGCAGTGCCTCGAGGCCATCGCATGCCAACACGACCTGATAGCCCAGTCGTTCCAGGATCGAGCGCGCGAGTCCCCGCAGCGAGGCCTCATCGTCCACGACCAGCACGGTCTCGCCATGGCCCGCGGCATTCGGGTGGGGCGCTGCGGCATCCCGGCGCCGCGCAAGATAGATCCGGAATCCCGTCCCCTGCCCCGGGGCGCTCTCGCACTCGATCCAGCCCCCGTGCTGCTCGACGATCGCGTGCACGAGTGCGAGCCCAAGTCCGGTACCGCGGTCGGGACCCTTGGTGGTGAAGAACGGCTCGTAGATGCGGGCCATGACCTCGGGTTCGATACCCTCGCCCGTGTCGTGCACCTCGAGACACGCGAACTCACCCTGGCGACCTGTAGTGGTCCGGGCGGCGGCCAACTCCCGCAGCCGTACCGTGAGCACGCCTCCCACGGGCATCGCATCGCGCGCATTCAGGCACAGGTTCGCGATGACCTGTCCCACTTGCACCGGGTCGGCCAGCACCGGCACGGCCCCCGCGGGCAGATCGCGCTCGATCCGGACGCGAGGGTCGAGCGATTTCTCGACCCTTGCCATCGCGTCCAACACGACTGCGCGCAGGTCGGTCACGCTCAGGCTCACGGGGGCACGCCGGCCGAAGCCGAGCAGTTGGCGCGTGAGCTCGGCCGCGCGCAGGGCGGCGGTCTCGCTGTCACGCAGTCCCGGCACGAGCGGGTGCGCGGGCGGCAGGTCGAGCAGGGAGAGGCTGACATTGCCCAGGATCGCCGTGAGCAGATTATTGAACTCGTGCGCAATACCGCCGGCAAGCGTCCCAACGGCCTCCATCTTGTGCGCGTGACGCAATTGCTCCTCGAGCTCGCGGCGCTCGGTGAGATCGGTCAACGCCACCACCACACGCGGATCCGCGCCGGGCCCGTCGCCCGCGACGGGCGCCACCATCGCGCTCCAGCGACTCGCCCCTCGGGTGGCGGCCAGACCTTCGAGTTCGACCGCGCGATGCGCGCGGTCCTCGGCAACGGCGCCGCGGACCAATGCCTGCAATTGTTCGCCGCGCAGTCCGAGCCCCAGTTCCGACAAGCGATGTCCGGTGAGCGTCGCAGCAGCGCTCCCGGTCACCAACAATGCGAAGGCCGGATTGTGCCCGAGCACATGGGGGTCGGCGCCACCCAACAGTGCCACCCCCGTGTCCAGATTGACGAGCATCTGCGCCAACAACTCCTGCGACCTGCGGTCCAGCTCGCGGCCCTCGGGCGTGCTCAGGTCGAGCACCGGCCGCGCCGGCCCAGCTTGCGCTCGGCTCGAGAGGTGCAACACCCGATCGCGCTGGAGTGGACCCAGCCCGGCGGCCACCACCTCGGCGATCGCGCACAGGAAGTCCGTCGAATAACGCGCGAACCAGTGTTGATCCGCGTGCCCGAGCACCGCGACGCCGATGCTCCGATGGCGCACGCGCAACGGCAGCACCGCCATGGCGTGCACTCCAAGGAGCTCATTCAGCGCGGAGTGCTCCTTGGGGACGACGCCACTGTCCTCGCCACTGTAGAGCGTGACATCGGGCAAGGCGACCAACTCGCGCTGCACCCGATTCCACTCAGGGAACTTTCGCTGGGCCCGATGGTACTCGGGGGTGAGGCCGAGCTCGGCGACTCGAACGGGCGACCCTTGCGCGTCGAGCAACCAGACCGCCCCAACGGTGGCGTGCGTCGCCTCGACCATCGCTGCGAGCGCCACTTGCGCGGCGGCTTCCGGGGCGAGCGAATCGTTCAGCGCGCACAACACTGCGCGCAACGCCTTCAGCTCACGGGCAGGCAGCGCGGAAGCCTCGTCCGGAACATCCCCAATCATCAAGCCGACAGCTCGATCACCCCGCGAGTCGGACGGGATCGCATCGGGTGCAGCGCTCGGCTGCGGGTGAACATCGTCGTGCATGCAGGAGTCTCCATGAGCGCAGAACATGCGGGGCCCGGGCGTCGGTGGCAACTCCTATTGCATCCCCGGAATTGCACGGAGTTGCGACATGCCGAATAGTATCTTGAGCCCGCGTCCGGCTCAGTGCGCCTTGAGCTGCGCCGCCAACTCCAACTCCTGCGCCCTTTGAGCATAGCCGGGGTGCGAAGGGCCGCGGGGCGAGGCAAGGTGGGCACGGACCACGCTCGGGAGATACTCCTCGCTGCGGCGAGCCTGGAAGCCCCATTCGAGCAGCGCGAGGGTCGGATCCGGGCGTGAGCACCACGGGCCCGAATAAGGCGAGCTGGCGGGATCGATCCCCGCCGCAACGAGCTGCGCCATGCTCACCTCCACGAAGCGGGCTTCCACGCCCGCCAGCGCGGCGACCCGCTCGAGGAATGCCCGCAGGGTTGGCTCGTCGGGCTGCGCGAGGTTGTATTCCCCCGCCTGAGCCGGCGCGCCCTCGGCGAGCGAGACCAGCGCCGTGGCGGCATCCCCGGCATACAGGAAACGCACCGGCTGATGACCACCCTCTGGCAGCAGCAGCGGCCCGCCGTCGAGCATCCGCTCGAGATACGCCCACAGTCGACGCGAGTGGTCCGCCTCCCCTTGCACGACCGGCAGGCGCAACGAGACGCCACGCACCCCATGCGAGCGACGCAGGCGACGCAGCGCAGCCTCGGCCCGACGCTTGCCGACCCCATACACCCAGTTGGCGTGGGCGCGAGTGCCGACCTCGGGCTCGGGGATCACGGCCCGATCGGCATCCCCCTCACGCCAGGCGCCAGCGACACGCTCCGTCACCAAATAAACTTGGCCGGTCGAGATCATGGCGTAGCGTCCGAGTGAGGCGTAGGGCTCATGGAACAGCAGCTCGACATCGGCCGCATCGAAGGCAAGGAAGTCGGCAGTGAAATCGAAGCGTCGACCCTGCAGCGCTGCAGCCAGCGAATCGCGCTCGCGCCGGTCCCCCGTGATGGCGAGCACGCCCGGTGGCACCGGCCGTTCACCGCGCGTGAGCACCGTCACGCGATGTCCTGCAGCGACGAAAGCCGTGGCCGCTGCGCCCGAGAGCAGGCCGGAACCCCCCAGTAACAGGATCTCGAGCGGAGCGTGCGTGGGAGTGGGCGGGTGCAGTGGATCCAATGACAATGCCGGGTCTCCTCGTGGGAATACCCGGCACGATACTGCTGGAGCGAAGCGGTGGGAAGCGCGCGGGACGGCTAGGCTGCCCGGTCGTCCGAGGTCAAGCGAGCGCGCTCCAGCTCGGCATTCGCTGCGCGCAACTCGTTGGCGGTGCGGCGCAGGTCCTGCGTGAGGAGCACGATGCGCAGCCCCGCGCGCACGCGTGCCATGAGCTCACCCATGTCGCACGGCTTCACCAGGTAGTCGTCCGCCCCGGTCTCCAGCGCCAGCAGCTTGTCGCTGATCTCGCCCTTGGCGGTCAGCAGGATGAAATAAGGTGCGGCTTCGCGCAGACCGGTCTTCACGGACTGGCAGAGCTCCAGTCCATCCACCTCGGGCATCATCCAGTCCGACAGCACCACATCCGGCTCGAACGAGACGATCGACTTCATCCCCTCTCGGCCATCCGAGGCGGTCTGCACCTGGTAGCCCTCGGAGGACAATCGCTTGTGCAGCACCCGCTGGAAGAACGGGTCATCCTCCACCACGAGGATCCGGATCTCCGCGTTCGGTTTCATGCGGCTCGCTCCATGAGGCTCAGGGCCTGTTCGACGAATGCCTGATGATCGAGGATCGGCTTGGAGACATAGTCATCCGCGCCGCTCTCGGCGACCAGTGATTCGGAGTCGCCTCGCATCGCATGCGCGGTGGCAAGCAGCACGGGCACACGGGCCGAGAGCGGATCCTGCTTGAGCCGGCGACAGATCTCGAGACCGCTGACTGGCTTGCCGTCGAGTTTGGAGTTGTGCAACGAGACATCCATCACCACGAGTTGTACGCTGCCACTTCGGGCGAGCGCCAACACCTCGAGCGGATCCTCGGTGATCGTGATGGTGCAACCGGCGCGCTTCTCGAGCACCTTGCGGAACACCTGCGCATTGAGCGGGTCGTCTTCGACCACGAGGACATGGCGTGCGCTCACGCGGCCTCCTTGTGGTCCTCGCCAACCTCGCCGACCTCGTCAGCCGCCGCCTGCAGGTGCCAATCGAGCACATGCGGCAACAGCTGCGGGTTGTCGTGGACCGCGCTCTTGGAGACCACATCCAGCACCAGCCCCTGCTCCAACAGTCGGCGCTCATCCTCATTGCGGGCTTCGGGGAAGTTCGTCAACACCAGCACGGGCAGGTCGGGCCGGATTCCCGTCAGCGTCATCTCGCGCAGCACATCGTAGCCGCTGACCTCGGGCATCATCAGGTCCAGAAGCAGCAGATCGAATCCGTTGGGCTGCGTGCGAAGGATGTGCAGGCACTCCTCGCCATTATTCGCCACTTCCAAATGGAATCGCTCCGGTGGGAGCACTTTGCGAACATAGGCGGCCACCGTGGGATCGTCGTCCGCCATGAGGATCCGCATCTGTCGCCCTTGCGCGACGCCCACCAGGTCCTGGATCTTGGCGATGAGGACATCCGCCTCGATGGGCTTGACCAGATGCTCGGGTCGGCGCGCGAACGCCGTGGATTTGAGCTTCTGGCGCAGCTCGCCATCAAAGCCAGTCACGAATACGAGCGGCACATGGCGCGTCTCGGGCTCGGAGGTCATCCGCTCCGCCAGATCCCAACCTGTGCGCAGGGTGGCGTTATCCCCGCACGAAAGCGCGTAGTCCAACACCACCACAGCGGGCCGCAGGCGGCGCGCCAACAACCAGCCGGCCTCGGCCTGATCCGCTTCCACCGTGCGATAGCCGCTCTGTTGAAGCACCGCGGTGATGAAGCGACGGAAGACCGGGTCGTCCTCCACCACGAGCACGAGCGAGCCGCCGCCCGGACCTTCGATGCGGTCGTTCGCCGCGACCTGCTCAAGCGCTGGCAGGGATTCATCGCGCCACATCGGCAACGAGAAATACATGCGCGTGCCCTTGCCTTCCCCTTCGCTATGCACACCGATGATGCCGCCCATCAGCTCGACGAGGCTGCGCGAGATGGCCAACCCCAGGCCGGTGCCACCAAAGCGGCGGGTCGTGCTGCCGTCGGCCTGGACGAACTTGTCGAAGATCACCTTCTGGCGGTCGGGCGGGATCCCGATGCCCGTGTCGTTCACTTCGAACATGAGGTGGCCGAGCTCGGGATGCGCCCGGCCCCGGACCACGATGCTGCCCTTCGGCGTGAACTTGAGACTGTTCCCGACCAGATTGATGAGCACTTGCTTGACCTTGCCGAAGTCACCCCGCGCGCGCGCAGCGCCCTCGATCCCAGCCTCGAACCGCAGTTCGATGCCGCGCTGGGCCGCCTGCACATGGGTGACGGTGTAGACCTCATCGAACAACCGCTGCACATCGATCGAATCGATCTCGAGCATGAGCTTGCCGGACTCGATCTTGGCGATATCGAGCACATCGTTGATGAGCCCCAGCAGGTGGCGCGAGCACTGCAGCGCCTGCTTGAGGAAGTCCCGCTCCTCCTCGGGCGAGTCACACATGTCGTCGAGGACCAACTGTAG
Source organism: Candidatus Eiseniibacteriota bacterium (assembly GCA_031366735.1). Taxonomy (GTDB): domain Bacteria; phylum Eisenbacteria; class RBG-16-71-46; order RBG-16-71-46; family RBG-16-71-46; genus CAIXRL01. The sequence goes on along the minus strand of JANLOU010000624.1, from coordinate 7,353 downwards.
GAACCCGATCATGCCGTTGAGCGGCGTGCGAAGTTCGTGCGAGGTGTTCGCCAGGAACTCACTCTTGAGGCGCGACGCCTCTTCGAGTTGGGCGTTCATCTCCTCGAGCCGGCGATTCGAGACTTCGAGCCCTTCGGCGAAGGCGCGGATCCGGTTCTCGGAGTCCACTCGGCCCGAGATGTCGCGCACGATCGCGGTGTAGAGCAGTTCGTCGCCATCCCCGGCGGAGCCGAGCGAGAACTCCGCCGCGACTCGCTTGCCGCTGGCATGGAGTGCTTCGCCAACCCCCACCGCGCCGGGCAGCGGCAACAGCGCGCCGCGGTCCCCCCAGTGCAGGAACCGTTGCACGGGCTGACCGTCCATGTCGTCGGCAGGCCTGCCGAACAGCGTTTCTGCCGCGCGATTCACCGTGCGGACCTTGCCCCGGCGATCAAAGGTGAAGATGGCGTCGAATGCCGTGTCGAACACCGACTGCACTCGTTGGGCGTGCCGCTCGGTGATCTCGAACTCCCGCTTGGCCAGCCCGCTGCGGTACAGCCGGCGCCAGATCCACGCCATGACTGCAAGCGCGACCGCGAGTCCCAGGTCCAACAGCATCAGCGCCTGTGCGGTCATGCTGAGCCCAGCCATCATGTCGGACTGGTCCACCTGGCTCACCAATCCCCACCCGGTATCCCCGAGCGTGCGGGTCACCACCCACGCCGGCTGCCCTTGCGCGTTGCTGACCTCGGCCCGGGATTCGACCCCGGAAGCGGCCATGGCCGCGGCCAATGCCTGCGGCGCATCCAAGGGCACCCGTTGGCCCGCGCGCAACCCATTGCGGTCGGACAACTCGGTGAGCACCGCGACCCGGGCGCCATCCTTGCGCACAAGGTAGGAGCCCGCCGACGGTCCCAGGCCGGGGGCCTGCTCCAGGAGCGGGGTGAACACGCGGTCGCCGCGCGTATGGAAGACGAGCGCGACCGGCTGGTCGCAATGGGCATCGCGAACCGGGATGGCATACATGAGCAGATCGCCGTAGGGATCCCCGAGGATGGCTTGCCCGGACTCGAACACCTGGCGCCCGGTCCGCCACACATGGCGGCGCTCGACCTCCGAACTGGGTTCGAGCTCGGCGAGCACCTGCCCGTTGGAATCGAGGATCTGCGCGTTCTCGAAACCGAACAGGCGAGCGCCTTCACCCAACTCGGCGTCCTTCACCTGGCGCTCGGGTTCGGTCTCCGAGTGGTGCAGGTAGGAATGCGCGAGGCGACCCACTTCGGGATCGCTCGCCAAGCTGGCGGCCTCACGTTCGAACGATCCGATCAGATGCAGCACCTGGTCGCGACGCTGATCGGCCGTGGCGGACAGTCGAGCCCAGCCCTCCCGCTCCAAGCGGGTCTCGGCATTGCGATAGAACGCCAGATTGAATGCCACCACGCCCAGCATCAACAGCACGGCGAAGCCGACGAGGATCCGACGGCTCTCTCGCCGCGCGTCACCCGCCGAGCTCAGCAGGAAGCTCACGGCGCTGCCTGCAGGGGACACAGGCGCATCGGTATGGGCCGCGGCGCGGCGATCGGGGGTATCAGGCGGGGTTCTGGTCATGGTTGGCTCGGGGGTGTTGTCGGCCCGGCCGCCCGGGACATGAAGGCATTTCGCCCTACCGGGCGAGCGCCCTGCGCGATTCCCCGCCAGAGGATTCCCCACGCATGCGAAAGGCGGGCCCCCGGGGGAGCCCGCCGCGCGTTCTGAAGCGGGATCAGCCGCCGTGCTTCTGCCAATAGCGGGGTCGCATGTTCGCCTGTAGCACGCGCTTGCGGAGCCGAAGCGAGCTCGGCGTGACCTCGAGCAACTCATCGTCCCGGACCCACTCGAGCGCCTGCTCGAGAGACTTGCGGTGGACGGGGACGAGCCGAGCCGCATCGTCGGCACCGGCGGAACGCATGTTCGTGAGCTTCTTCTCCTTCACCACATTCACGTCCATATCCTGTTCGCGCGAGTTCTCACCCACGATCATCCCCTCGTACACGCGCTCGGTGGGCTCCACGAAGATGTCGCCACGGTCCTGCACATGCTCGATCGCGTAGGCGGTGACCTTGCCCGTGCGGTCCGAGACCAGCGCACCCGTCATGCGGTGCGGGATCTCGCCCATCCACGGCTCGTAGCCATCGAAGAGGTGGTTCAGGAGTCCCGTGCCGCGGGTATCGGTGAGGAACTGGTTGCGGAACCCGATGAGTCCGCGCGAGGGGATCCGGAACTCCAGCCGAACGCGGCCCGTGCCATGGTTGACCATGTTCACCATGCGACCCTTGCGGGTGCCGATCTTCTGCGTGACCACGCCCACGAACTCCTCGGGGCAATCGATCACCAAGCGCTCCATCGGCTCCTCGCGCTTGCCATTCACTTCGCGCGTGATCACTTCCGGCTTGCCGACCGACAGCTCGAAGCCCTCCCGACGCATCATCTCGATCAGGATGGCCATCTGCAGTTCGCCACGACCCGAGACCTTGAACTGGTCCGGCGTCTCGCCCTGCTCGACCTTGATGCTCACATTGGTCAGCAGCTCGCGCTCCAGTCGCTCGCCGATATTGCGCGAGGTGACATACTTGCCCTCGGTGCCCGCGAAGGGCGAGTTGTTCACGCTGAACATCATGCTCACCGTGGGCTCGTCGACCGAGACGGGCGGCAGGGCGCGCGGATTCTCGGGATCGGTCACCGTCTCGCCGATGTGCACTTCATCGAAGCCAGCCAGCGCCACGATGTCGCCGGGGCCGATCTCCTGAACCTCGATGCGCTCGAGGCCCTCGTAGGTGTAGAGGTTGGTGACGCGGGACTTCACCTGCGTGCCGTCACGGCGGATCAGCATGACATCCTGCCGGTTCTTGATGCTGCCGTTGATGATGCGGCCGATGGCCAAGCGCCCGACATAATCCGAATAGGCCAGATTGAGGATGAGCATCTGCAGCGGCGCCTCGGGGTCGTAGCGCGGCGCCGGAATGCTCGTCACGATCTGCTCGAAGAGGGGCTTGAGCTGATGGTCGGGCCCTTCGGGCTCCAGACGGCAGATGCCTTCGCGCGCGATGGTATAGAGCACCGGAAAATCCAACTGCTCCTCGGTGGCGTCGAGATCGATGAACAGGTCATAGACCTCGTTCAGCACCTCCTGCACCCGCGCGTCCTTACGGTCGATCTTATTGATCACCACGATCGGCGTGAGGTGCAACTCGAGCGCCTTCTTGAGCACGAAGCGCGTTTGCGGGAGCGGGCCCTCGGAGGCATCCACCAACAGCAGCACACCATCGACCATCTTGAGCGTGCGCTCGACCTCGCCACCGAAATCCGCGTGCCCCGGAGTGTCGACGATGTTGATCTTGATCTTACCGAACCAGACGGCGGTGTTCTTGGCAAGGATGGTGATGCCCTTCTCACGCTCGAGGTCATTGGAGTCCATGACGCGCTCCACGACTTCCTGGTTCTCGCGGAAGATGCCGCTCTGCCAGAGCAGCTTGTCGACGAGCGTGGTCTTGCCATGATCGACATGCGCGATGATGGCGATGTTCCTCAGGTCCTCGCGCACGGCAGTGGCGCGCTCGCGGGTATCGATGGGGTTCAAGGTCGGTCCTCCAAGGCATCCGGGTCGGCGAGATATCCCTTCAGCCGGGTCCACAGGTCAGCCTGCTCATAGAGCGAGTCATACGAATAGAGCGCGATGGCGGAATAGCCGAGCGCTCGGGCACCTTTGATCTTCGCGGCCGCAATGGACGGGGCCGTATTGTAGACAGCGATTCCGGGCACGAGCCGCTCGACGCCCACTTGCGTGGACATGGCGAGCAGTTGGCTCATGACGGTCTGCACCGACGGGGCGTAACACATCGCGAAAGCGCGGTCGAGCAGACCCTCGCGCAGCCAGCGATTCCACAGCTGCTTGTTGCGGTTCTGCGCCGTGACCGTGTCGGCCAGCACGGCAGCGCTCAGCATGAGATTCGGGCGCACCGTTCGCAGGGAGTCCCGGACCTCGCGCACGATCGCGGTGACCTGGTCCTGCTGGAATACGGTCCAGGCGGAGTCCATCGAAGCCCGCTCCCGGGCCGGAAGGCGATGGAGGAAGAGCGGGTCGGCGCCGTAGAGGATCGCGAATCGCGCGCGTGAGGTGGGATCGAACCCGATCGCGACGCTGGGCTGACGGATGTAATCCAGATGGATGCCGTCGACCGGGTAGCGCGACGCGATCTCCTTGGCCACGCGGGCAAGATGCGTCCGCACACCCGGGTGGGCCGGCGAAAGGAACACGCCCTCCACCCGCAACCGCTCCCGCGCGCGCGCCGACAACGCGGTCATCGGGCGCCCGTCCTGCATCCTGGCGATCCACTCCGGATGCGCGTTCACCACATGCCGCGGATCGCGAGGGCGCCTGTCGCTGGACCATACGAGGCAGCAGTTGACCCAGGCATGCACTTCGAGCCCCGCCGCCTTGGCCAGCGGCATCAACTCGCCCAAGGGATCGCGCCCCACCTCGCGGATGGCTTCGGGGGGCGGGAGCAGGTCGGAATGGTAGTAGGCATCGCCGCGGCCCACGACCTGCACCAACAGCCCTTTGACGCCCATGCGCTTGGCGCGCTCGACCATGAGTGGGATGTCGCTGCGCTTCACGAGCGCGGTCCGCACCACCCACAGGTAGTCCACGCCCGCCGCCGCCAGGCTGTCGGTCCCGACCGAGTCCGCGGCCTGCCCCCCGAATGGGCGCACATAGGGCGCGACATACGGTGAATCGGCCACGACCGGCTCCGGCTCGCCGCCTGGCACGCCACTCTGGGCGCGCGCTGCCAGCGGACGACCCGCAAGGAGTGCGAGCGCCCCTGCCAGCATCAGCGTGGCGAGTCGAGGGAACACGGTGGGAGTACTCCGCAATCAAGCGAAGCGGGCGGAAGGTGACCCTTCCGCCCGCGACGTTGTGAGCATCAGGCCAACGAGGGCGAGCGATCAGCCGCCGCCGACCTTGCGGCGCGTGGGACGGGGCTTGGCAGCTCCGCCACCCGTGCCGGGGGCTTCCTTCTTCTTGGCCCGCTTCGGCTTCTCTTCCGAGACCGAAGCTGCCTCGGCGGACTCTTCCTTCTCCGCCTTCTTCTTGTTCGCCTTGTCGGTGGACTGTGCGAGGGCCTTGGCCTCCGCCGCAGCCTGCCGCGCCAGACGATCGGCCTCCTTCTGCTCGGCCGACTTCACCAGCTCGAGGAATCCGATCTCGCCCGCGTCACCGAGGCGACGACCGATGCGGATGATGCGGGTGTACCCGCCATTCCGCTCGGAGTACCAGGGCGCGATCGTCTCGAACAGCTTCGAGAGGATCTCGGGCTTGAAGATGAAACGCGCCACATGACGACGCGCCGCGAGATCGCCGCGCTTGCCGAACGTGATGAGTCGCTCGGCCAACCGACGGGTCTCCTTCGCCTTGGCCACGGTGGTCTGGATGCGCTCGTGTTCGAACAGCGCTGTGACCAGGTTCCGCAGCAGGGCGCGGCGGTGCTCCGCCTTGCGTCCCAGCCTTCGATGGTCTTTCCGGTGTCGCATGGTTCTACTCGTCCTCTCTCAGTCGGCGGCCGTGCAGCGGCGCCCGTTTGGGCACTGCGTCAGTTCTCGGCCTTCGCCGGCGTCTTCGCTTCGTAGTAGCGGGTCACATCCATGCCGAAGTGCAGGTTCATCTCGCCGAGGATGTCCTGGATCTCCTTCAGCGACTTACGACCGAAGTTGCGGAACTTGAGCATCTCCGCTTCTCCCCGCTGCACCAGTTCACCGATGGTCTTGAGCTCGGCGGCGCGCAGGCAGTTGCTCGAACGGACCGACAGCTCGAGCTCTTCGACACTCTTGTCCAGCAACTTGCGCACCCGCACAAGCTCTTCGTCCACCTGCTCCTCGTCCTCGGAGACCGGCTCCTCCTCGAAACGGATCAGGAGGGTGTAGTGGTCACGCAGGATCTTCGAAGCCATGGCCACCGAGTCATGCGGCAGGATGCTGCCATCCGTCCACACTTCGAGGGTCAGTTTGTCGTAATCGATGCGCTGGCCAAGCCGGGTCGCTTCGACCGTATGGTTGACCTTGGTGACCGGCGAGAAGAGCGAGTCGATCGCGATCACGCCGATCGGTCGGTCGGTCTGCGAATGCTGGTCCGCCGACACATACCCACGCCCCGACTCGATCTCGACCTCCATGCGGAGGTCTCCATCGCGGTTGAGCGAAGCGATGTGCATCTCGGGGTTCAGGACTTCGACCTCGGCGTCCACCTTGAGGTCCCCGGCCTTCACCTCGCCCTTGCCGCGCAGCTCGAAGACGCCCTTCTTCGGGCCATCGCCGTGCAGCTTGAGGCGCACCTGCTTGAGGTTGAGCACGATCTCGGTGACATCCTCGATCACACCCGGCAGCGTCGAGAACTCATGCAGCACGCCATCGATCCGCACGGCCGAGATGGCCGCGCCCTGGAGCGAGGAGAGCAGCACGCGACGCAACGAGTTGCCCAGCGTGATGCCGAAACCGCGTTCGAGCGGCTCCAGCGTGAACTTTCCGTAACGCTCGGTGTTGCCGGCATCCGGCACGAGCTGCTTCGGCATCTGGAGATTCTTCCACTTCATCGGCAAGCCTCCCATTGGGAGAAGGCGATCATCATCACTTCGAGTAGAGCTCGACGATCAGCTGCTCATTGATCGGCACGCCGATCGAGGCGCGCGTGGGAACATGAAGCACGCGGCCCGAGAGCTTCTCGGTATTCAGTTCCATCCAATCCGGCGTCCCCTGACCCTTACGAGCCTCGAGGGAGCTCTTGAAAATCAGCATCTCCTTGGACTTCTCGCGCACCTGGATCTCATCGCCCGGCTTCACCTGGAACGACGGGATATCCACCGTGCGACCATTCACCGTGAAGTGCCGGTGACGCACCACCTGACGCGAGGCGCTGCGCGACGGCGCGAAGCCGAGGCGGAACACCACATTGTCGAGACGGCGCTCGAGCATCTGCAACAGCACTTCTCCCGTGACACCGTGGGCCTCGCTGGCCTTGGTGAACGTATGCCGGAACTGCGCTTCGAGCAGACCGTAGATGCGACGAGCCTTCTGCTTTTCGCGCAACTGCGTACCGTAGTTGGTCTCCTTGGCGCGGCGGCTCTTGCCGTGCTCGCCAGGGGCGTAACCGCGGCGCTCGAACGCACACTTGTCCGAGAAACAACGGGAGCCCTTCAGAAACAACTTCATGCCCTCGCGCCGGCAGAGCCGGCACCGAGCGTCGTGATAAACCGCCATGTGCTGGTTCTCCTAGACGCGGCGCCGCTTGGGCGGGCGGCAACCGTTGTGCGGGATGGGAGTGACGTCCTTGATCGCTGAGATCTC
>JANLOU010000619.1:0-15636 GCA_031366735.1 Candidatus Eiseniibacteriota bacterium | reverse complement strand
GCGCTGGAGCCCGGTGCCCAACGAACAGAGCTGGTTGTTCGGCGTTGTCGGCCGCAAGTTGAACATCGCGACCGCGGGATACAACAGCCCGGGAACATTCAATCCCTACATCGTCGGCATCCCCCCGGGTCGACTGATTTTCCTGTTCCAACCCGAACAAGCGGCGGCGGCAGTGGCATGGCCCTCCATCTCGGCCATCCCGGCGGGCCGCTGGGTGCATGTGGCGGCCACCCTCGATGGCGAGGTCGTGAAGCTCTATGTGGACGGCCGCCTCGATGCCCAGTACGCCACCGTGGGGCAGGCGCGTCGCAGCACTGCGCCGCTGCTGATCGGCAATGTCCTGGATGAGCGTCGACTGACCGATTTCGGCGGCGACCTGCGCTGGGACCCGAGCCAGGACCAGCACCCCTATTACGCATTCGTCGGCTCGATCGACGAGGTCCGCATCTCGAGCCTGGCGCGTTCGGCGTTCGACTCCGCTCGCCTGCGTTGATCGCCCGCGTTGCTGTGCACGCTGTGGTCACACCGGCGCGTTCGTGCCTCTGGCGGCGAGCCGCGGCGGCGCGTTAGCCTTGCGGCCGTGAACTCCGCTCCCGGCCACCGCCCCGCAGGACCCGCCCACATGCCGCTGCTGCTCTGTCTCATGATGCTCGCGCTCACGCTCGCGCAACCTCGTCCGGCCCTCGCTTCCCGCCAACTTGTCGCCCAACTCGCCGCGACCACCGAGGGATCGCTGCGTGTCCGTGCCGCCGACCGCCTGGCGCCGCGCTTGGCCGCGCTCGGGCTGTTCGTGCGGCGCGACTTCGGCACGGACATCGCGCCACCCGGCACCTTCGCGGGTGGCGCGCTCCGCACGCCCGGGGTTGGTCGCGCACTGCCCGCGGTCTACGGCTTCGCGCCGGAGCGGATCGTGTTGCTCGAAGCGCCGGACTCGGCGCTCGCCGCCAGCGCGATGCGAACGCTCGTGAGCGAAGCGCTGGTCGACTGGATCGAACCGCTGCAGATGCGCTCGCTGCAGATGGTCTCGCTCGAACCCGCGCAGGGCCGCAATGCCCCGCAGCACAGCGCGACGCTCGACTCGTTACCCAACGACCCGCTGCTGCGCGCCAGCAAACAGTGGGGCCTGTACAACCTCGGCCGGCAGGGCTACTACGGCGGGCAGGCGCGCGCCGATGTGAAGGCGCCCGAGGCCTGGCGCATGAGCACGGGGAGCGAAACGGTGAAGCTGGCGATCGCCGACACCGGAATCGATCCCGCCCAGCCAGAACTTGGTGGGCTGCTGGGCGACGGCACCCCGCGCATCGTCGACGCCCTGAATGTGACCGACGACTATCCGAGCGTCGTCATCGATCACTACGGCCACGGCACGCCGGTGGCAGGCGTGGCGGTGTCGCGCACGAACGACGGGGCGCACTTCAACAACAGCGGCGTCGCGGGAGTGTGCGGCGGGGATGGCATCGGCAATGCCGGATGCGCCGTGGTGCCCATCAAGATCACCTCCGGGAACTCCGGCGCCGCCAGCTCATGGTCCATCGCGCTCGCGGTGATGCATGCCGCCGATGTGGGAGCGCGCGCCGTGAACCTGTCCTTCGCAGGCGATCAGCCCAGCCGGCTGGAACGCCTGGCGCTCGTCTCCAGTCTGCTGCGGGGCTGCGTCGTGGTGGCCGCCGCGGGTAACAGTGGCTCGCTCTATCCCACCAAGGCCTGGTATCCGGCGGCGTACGCGCAGTCGGGGCTGTGCATCCAGGTCGGTGCGAGCGATGTGTTCGATGAGCGCGTCACTTTCTCCTCCTACGGGCCGGGGCTCGACCTACTGGCGCCGGGCGTGAACATCCAGACCACCTTCATGACTTACCCGAGCGATGCCGGGGCGGTGTACGACGGCTATGTCGCAGCCTCCGGCACTTCCTTCGCCGCGCCGTTCGTGACCGGGGCGGTCGGCCTGCTCGCAGCGATCCGGCCCGAACTGACCGACACCGATTTCCAACACATCCTGCGCGAGAGCGCGGACGACATCGGGGCCCCCGGCGTGGACGCCCAGACCGGTCACGGCAGGCTCAACCTGGCCCGCGCACTCGAGGCCGTGCACGCGCGGTTCGGGCTGTGGCACGACGAGGTGGCTGCGGATTCGTTCCGCGTGGAAGGCTCGGGGCTGCTCACGGTGGGAGAGCGCGGCCCCGGCACGATGGATCGTTACGCGGGCCAGGTGCTGTCCTCGCGCATTGCGGCCTACGCCACGGTGACGCTGCCCGATTCGTTCCCGAACCCCGATAGCGTGCGCGTGTGGCCGCGCATCGGCGGCACTTTCGCCGCGCGCGGTGACTATCGCCTGGACTATTTCGCTCCCAGCGCCGAGATCGTCGCTCGCGAGGGGCGCCGCTTCACCTTGCGCGGCTGGCTCTATCGCATCGACGAGGACTCGTGCGCCACTTGCGACGACGCCTATGTGCCGCTCGCACCCAGCAATGTGCGCTTCGGCTTCACCGCGCTCGGGCCGGTCACGCGCCAAGTCCTGGCGCCCCCCGCTGCCGTGCCGGAGCCCGGCACTGCGTTTCGCTTCAAGGCGGGGCCCAATCCGTTCCGAGAAGCGCTCGATCTGTCCCTGCCCGGCGAAGGCATCGTGACGGTGCACGACGCGGCAGGGCGCGTGTTGAGTCGATTCGCAACCGGGTGCGTCGCGCGCTGGGACGGCCGCGATGCAGCGGGGCGCCGCGCGCCGCCCGGGCTCTATCTGGTGCGCTTCGACGATGCCCGGGGCGGGCACTCCACACGACGCGTGGTGCGGCTGTAGCATGCATCGGGTTCGTCATGATCTGGTGCGACTCACCCATAGGATCTTCGCACCCCCCTGGAGGGTTCCATCCGTGCCTGCCCGACACGCCATTCTTCTGATCGCGATTTGGTTGCTGGGCTCGTGTGCGCCGAAACCACCCGTTTCCGGTTGGGCCGCGGTGCAGGAGCTGACGCCCGAGTTCCTTCAGGATCGCAGCGCGACGGATCCGAATCTTGCGGTGGGCGAGCGGGGCCTGGTGGCGCTCACATGGGTGGTACGCGATACGAGTGGCGGCGCCGATGTGTGGGCCGCGGTCTCCAGCGACAGCGGGGCCTCGTTCGCACCTCCGGTGCGTTTGAATCTGCCGCTCGGCGGCGTCTCGTCCTATAGCGAGAGTCGCCCGGTCGCAGCGTTCGGCCCGAGCGGACAGTTGGTGGTGGTGTGGGCCGCCAAGCGCGACACGGGCCGGTATGCCGACGACCTGATCTCGCGCGGCAGCCTCGATGGCGGGCGCACATTCGGTCCCGGCGCCTATCTCAACTCCGACCACGGCGACCCGCGCTCCACCTACCACGGGTTCGTGACGCTGGCATTCCTGCCCGATGGTCGTGCGATCGCGGCATGGATCGATGGGCGAAGCTCACCCGGGCTCGAGGAGCCCATGGCGGGCGAGGTCTACGCCAGCATCAGCCCGGATGGCGTCAGCCCTTGGGCCCGAGACACCCGCATCGCAGGCAATGTATGCGCGTGCTGCCACATCACGCTCGCCGCCGACAAGTCGGGCAGTGCCCCTGCACAGGTCGCGCTGGCTTACCGCGGCATGCGCGGCGACCTGCGCGACCCGCGCCTGGCGTTGCTGCGCACCGACAGCCTCGGCGTCGTGCGCGACACGCTCGTCAGCAACGACCAGTGGTTCCTACGAGGTTGCCCCAGCGTTGGCCCCAGTGTCACCTACGAACGACCCGGCGGCGGCCACTACCTGTGGTACACCGGCGAGTCGGCAGCCGACAGCGCCGCACCGCAGAAACTCACGCCCCCCGGAGTGCATCTGGTCGCATGGCGTGCCGAGACCGGCGCCGTGGGACCCCGGCGGGCGCTCCGCGACAGCCTGCACGACGCATCCCGGCCCATGCTGGCCGATCTTGGCAACTCCACGCTGCTCGGTGTCATCGGCCACCCGAGCGCGGACAGCGCCCGCGCCGTGCTGGCCGTGCGCATGCTCGAGCCCGGCGGCGAACTGGGTCCGTGGCTGTTCCTGGGATCCGGAGTGCGGAGCGGGGCGCTGGCTGGCAAGCATGCGAGCTTGGCGTATGCCGCATGGGTGGAGAAGGACGGGGACCAACCGCGCGTGCGACTGGCACGGATCGGACGGCGCGCGCGCTGATCCTGGACCCGCCGCCCTACCGCGCCCGTCACGCGAGCGGCCGCATCGAGCATCGAGCGTGGACGCCGGCGAGAATGCGGTGCTAGCCTTGGCGCCTTCCCTGCACAGCTTCGACCCCTTGGCCTACCGAGGTGCCCTTGTCGCCGGAAGCATCGGATCTGCACGCCGTTCAACAACTGAATCAGGCACGCGAGCGCATCAACACCGAGTTGCGCAAGGCCATCGTCGGACAGGATGATGTCATCGAACAGTTGCTCACCGCGCTCTTCGCCGGCGGGCATGTGTTGCTGGTGGGCGTTCCGGGGCTCGCCAAGACCCTGCTCATCTCGAGTCTGGCCAAGGTGCTGGACCTGCGCTTCAACCGCATCCAGTTCACGCCGGACCTGATGCCCAGCGATATCACCGGGACCGACATCCTCGAGGAGGATTCCTCCACCGGGCGGCGCGCCATGCGCTTCATCCACGGGCCCGTGTTCTCGAACATCGTGCTGGCCGACGAGATCAACCGGACTCCTCCCAAGACGCAGGCCGCTTTGCTGCAGGCCATGCAGGAGAAGGAAGTCACCGCCGGCGGACAGACCTACAAACTCGAACTCCCGTTCTTCGTGCTCGCCACGCAGAACCCGATCGAACTCGAAGGCACCTATCCGTTGCCCGAGGCGCAACTCGACCGGTTCATGTTCAATGTGCAGGTCGACTATCCGTCCCAATCCGAAGAGGAACAGATCGTCGCCTCCACGACCTCGGCCTACTCGCCGCAGCTTGAACGCGTGCTGAGCGCCTCGGACATCATCGCCATGCAGCAGTTGGTGCGGCGCGTGCCCGTGACCGAGCATGTCGTGCGCTATGCCGTGCGTCTCGCGCGCGCCACGCGCGGCCGCGAGGATGCACCGGACTTCGTGAAGCAGTGGGTGAGCTGGGGTGCTGGCCCGCGCGCCTCGCAGTTCCTCGTCCTGGGCGCCAAGACGCGCGCGGTGTTGCGCGGCCGCTTCGCCCCGGGAATCGAGGATGTGCAGGCCGTGGCCACCAGCGTGCTCCGTCACCGCGTCGTCACCAACTTCACCGCGGAAGCCGAGGGCGTGAAGCCCGAGCGCATCATCGCGGACCTCTTGAGAACCGTTCCCACGGACTGATCCGCCCGGCGTCCGCGTCCCCCGCGTGTTCCCGCGTGTGGGGCGCGCGCGCCACGACCTCAGGGCCACGCAAGTGGCCGTTGGGAGATGCCCATGGCCGCGTCGCCGCAAGGCAACCTCGAGCTCAAGCGCCAGATCGGGCTGTACGCCGTCACGGCCATCACGGTGGGCAATATCATCGGCTCGGGGATCTTCCGCTCCCCCCACTCCGTCGCGAACGAGTTGGCGTCTTTTCCCTTGGTCATCCTCGCGTGGGTGGTCGGCGGCATCCTCTCCATCTGTGGCGCGCTCGTCCTGACCGAGTTGGCGGTGCAACATCCGCGCACGGGCGGCCTGTTTGTGTTCATCCGCGAAGGATTCGGCGATGCGTGGGGGTTCGTGTTCGGGTGGGCGAACCTGTGGGTGATCAAGCCCACCGTGATCGCGTCGATCACCAGCGTGTTCGCACTGTACTTCTGCCAGGTGCTGGGCCTGCCCAAAGCCACCGAGTTCGCCGTCGGCGCGGCAGCCATTCTGATCCTCACTTTCGTGAACTGGCTGGGCGTCAAGGAGGGCGCGCGAACCGCGGCCGTGCTGACCACGCTGAAGGTCGTGGGCATCCTCGGCCTGTGCGTGGCGGCGTTCGTGTTGCCCGCCACCCAGCCCGCCACGGCGCTCGCAGGTGGATTGTCGCCGCTGCCCACCAAGCCGCTCATGGCGGCGTTCGCCGCGGCCATGATCAGCATCCTGTTCGCATACGATGGCTGGACCGATGCCACTTATGTCGCGGGCGAGGTCAAGAATCCCCAGCGCAGCATGCCCATCGCCATCATGGGTGGCACTTGGCTCGTCGTGGGCATCTATGTCCTCACGAACTTCGCCTACTACCATGTCCTGACGCCGCAGGAAGTCGGCAGCTACGAAGCAGTGGGCAGCGAGACGATCCACCGTCTGATGGGGGATTGGGGCGCGCGTGCGCTGGCCGTGTTGGTTGCGGTGTCCACATTCGGCACCACGAACGGGGCGATCCTGACCGGACCGCGGGTCACGCAGGCGATGGCCGCGAACGGTTTGTTGTGGAAACCCCTCGCCGCGCTCGATGCCAAGCGCGAGACACCGGCGATGGCACTCTGGGTGCAGGCGGGACTGTCGTGTCTGTGGCTGTTCATGGCGAATGGGTTCGAGGATGTCTCGGGCTGGTTCGTGACCACTTCGTGGTTGTTCTATGGCGTCTCGACGGCGGCGATCTTCTCGCAACGCGCCGCCGAGAAAGCGGGCAAGCTGCCGCGGGCCAGCTATCGCACGCCGCTCTTCCCGTTCACACCCATCGTCTTCATGGTGGTCACCGCGGTCATCATCTCCAGCGACTTCTCGGCAAGCCCGCCCTTCGCGGGACTGGCTCGCATGGGCATCACCGTGCCACGCGCCATGGCGGGCGTGCTGATCGCCGCCACAGGATTCCCGGTCTATTGGCTGTGGCGAGGTCGTAAGCGCGCATGAGTGACCCCTCGGCCAGCGCGAATGCGGCGCGACGCTCGCTCGACCCTGGCGTTGTGGCAAGGCTCGGGCATCTGGATGTGCGCGCGCGACTCGTGGTGGAGGGCTTCATCGCGGGCATGCACCGCTCGCCATTCCACGGGTTCAGCGTGGAGTTCGCCGAACACCGGCCCTACATGCCGGGCGATCCGCTGAAGAACCTCGACTGGAAAGTGTTGGCCAAGAGCGACCGGTATCTGGTCAAGCAGTACACCGAGGAGACCAATCTCCGCTGCCACCTGTTGCTCGATCTGTCGGGCTCCATGGGATTCCGTTCGCCGCGCGCCTCGATGAGCAAGCTGGAGTACGGCCGATCCCTTGCAGCGGCGCTGGCCTACCTCATGTTGGGCCAACAGGACGCCGTGGGAGCCATGCTGTTCGCGGAACACCCCTTGCGATATGTCCCCGCGCGCAGCGTACGCTCGCATCTGGATGTGATCCTCAAGACGCTGGGCGAGGGCGAGCCACAGGGCCGCACGCGTCTGGGCCCGGTGCTGCACGAGCTGGCCGAGCGCATCAAGCGCCGCGGGCTCGTGATCCTGCTCAGCGACCTGTGCGACAAACCCGCCGAAGTGCTGTCGGGGTTACAGCACTTCCGCCACCGCCACCATGAAGTCGTCGTCTTCCATCTGCTCGACCCTGACGAGGTGGACTTCCCTTACACCGACACGGCCACATTCGTCGATATGGAGACCGAAGCGCGGCTCACCACGGAGCCTTGGGAGATCGCAGCCCGCTATCGCGAGCGGCTCTCGCAATGGCAAGCGCACTACGCCCGCTCGTGTCGCGAGCAGCGCATCGACTATGTACCGCTCGACACGCGCACACCCTTCGACCGCGCGTTGCTGGCCTACCTCGAGAAACGGGCCAAGTTGCTGTGATGTTCCGCTCGCTGGCGGCGCTCGTGCTCACCAGTGGCGCAGCGCTGCTCGTCGCCCTGCTCGCGCTGTTGGGGCTCGCACCCGGCGTACCATTGGAATCCCGGCACCTGCGCGAAATGAAGAATCGCCTCGACACTCCGGCCCGCTACGAAGCCTTGAGCTTCGCCTCGCACCACGACCTGCCCAGTGGCGCCACGGTGGGCGAGTACTCGGCCTACGAGCGGCGCGCGGTGTCGATGGAAGGGCATGTACAGCGCATGCTCATCGCGGGCGACGGCGACCTGCATCTGGAGCTCAACGGCGCGCTGGCCACGGGCGGCATGCGGGACTCCGCGTATGTGGCCTGTGAGATCACGCCGGGATTCCGCCGCGGATCCCAGCGCTGGCGCTTCGAGCCGCTCGCCGAAGTGTTCCGTCCGCGCCATGGCAGCGCCACGCCGTGGAGTAATGGTTCGCCGCGCGTGCGGGTGAGTGGCTGGCTCACCTATGACTTCCAGTACGCGCGGCTGCCCAGTCCGTGGTCGGTCGAGCACAGCGCGCCGCGCTTGAGCGGCTGGGAGATCCATCCGGTGACGCGCATCGAACGCTGGGATGAAACGCTGCGGGCCTATCGCGAGGTCCCGCGATGAACTTCCTGAATCCGCTCTTCCTGTTCGGCCTTGCCGCGGCAGCCATTCCCATCCTGATCCACCTCTTCACCAGGCGCCGGCCACGCGAGGTGCGCTTTCCCTCACTCGAGTTCCTGGCCGAGGTGAATCAGAGCGAGATCCGCCGCTTGAAGCTCAAGCAATGGCTCTTGTTGTTGCTCCGCACACTCGCCGTCGCCGCGATCGCGCTGGCCATGTCGCGCCCTGCCCTGCCGGGCGGCGCGGGACGGCGCAACGAAGCGTCCACCACGCTGGTCGCGCTCGTGGATGTGAGTGGCAGCATGGGCGCGCTGGCCGCGGACGCCAAGCCTCTCACCGCCACGGCCCGCCGCGTGGTCGAGAGCCTGCTCGCCACCATGGGTCCCGCGGACGAACTGTTGCTCGTGCCCTATGACCGCACGCCGCGTCCGCTCAGCGAACAACCTCTCGCCGACGCCGGTCGACTGCGCGCAGCGGCGCAGGCGCTGGCCCCCAGTGCTTCGACCACGGACCACATCGCGGCTCTCACGCTCGCGGCGCGGGCCCTGCGCGAGTCACGCTCACTCAATCGCGAACTGTTCTGGGTGAGCGACTTCCAGCGCTCCGGATTCGCGACCCGCGCCAACCCCAGCCCCACGAAGTTCGCTGCACCCGATGGTCCGTGGGACGCGGCACGCATCTACTTGATCCCCATGCTGCCGCGTAGCCGCGCGAACGCCGCGCTCATCGATGCCGTCCTGATTCCAAGCGAGAGCGGCGTGGCGTTGCAGGTCTCGGCCGAAGCGTTCGGCGTGACGCCCGGCGATCTCGCACTCGAAGCGCGCGCGCTGGGTGAGCCCGGCGCCCCAGCCGCAAGCCTGGGCCGCGGCTTCCTGTCCTTGGGCGAGCGAGGTCGCGCGGAAACCTTGGTGCCGCTGTCGCGGCTACCCGAGAACGGCGGCGAAGCGCTGCTGCCGGGAGACGCGCTTGCGCTCGATGACCGGCGCGTCTTCGCGGCCGGCCGCGCCGGCACGCTACGAATACTCTTGCGCGAGGATGGCGCGCCATCGCCGCTGCGGCTCGCACTGGCGGCCGGCTCGCCGGCATCCGGATTGGAGTTGCGCGTGTTGGATGCCTCGGGGCTGGCGCGCGAGGCCGCCGAGGCGGATGCGATCGTGATCGGCGACATCCCGCAATTGGGTCCCGCTGAACTGCAGGCCGTGCTCGATTTCCACCGCAGTGGCGGCGGGCTCCTATTGGCGCCCGGCGCCCGCGCCGATCTGGCGTGGTGGAATGCCTCGCTGTTCTCGGAGCTTGGCGTGGGCACACTCGGCGCAATCGAGACCGCGCCCCCGGGCGCGACTTGGCGCCTGCAACGCGAGACGGCGGGCAATGCTGCGCTCGAGGGGTTCCCCGCCCGCCCCGGCGAGCCGCTCTCGAGTGCGCGCTTCAGCCGCGCACGCGGCCTGACGCCCGGCAGATCGGCGCGAGTGCTGTTGGCCTACGACCGCTTGCACGCAGCGTTGATCGAGGCGGGACGCACGCTGGTGCTCAATGCCCTGCTCGACCCCGAATCCAGTGACTTCGCGGTCAGCGGAGCATTCCTACCCCTGCTGCACCAGTGCGCCAAGGTGTTGGGCCGCGGCACTGCGGCAGCATCGCTCGTACCCGGCGAGGTCTATCGCGTGCCTGCCACCACTGGCGAGTGGCGCATCGAGGACGAAGCGGGGCGAGCGGTGCCGGTCGCGCTGGACGCCAAGGCCGGTGGCACGCGCTTGTCCACAGCGCCGCTCGAGCAACCGGGCCTGTACCGTGTGTTCGATGGCGACCGCCTGCGAGCAAGCTTCGCGGTGAACCCCGACCCGAGCGAATCGGACCTGGCGGCTCTCCCGGAGTCGGAGTTGTTGGCAGCATTCCCCGCCGGCCGCGTCAAGGTGCTGCGCGCGGGAGAGGATCTTGCGGCGCGCGTACGCGAAGCGCGCTATGGTCGCGAACTGTGGCCGTGGTTCGTGATCGCGGCATTGGTGCTGCTGGTGGCCGAGATGGTGATCGGCCGGCTTGGCACGAGCCAACGATTCCCGGAGGGACTCAAGCCATGAGTATGCCAACGGCCTCGCAGGAACTGTCGCCGCTGCACCGTATCTCGCCGCGCGAGGCCGTGGGTCGCGCGTTCGAAGTGCTGCGCGCCGATCCTGGTCCCGGGCTCGGCCTGGGACTGTTCGCCTTCGCCTTCCAATGCGTGGGCGTGATCCCGTGGATCGGGTGGCTCATTGCGCTGCTGGCCGCACCGGCTGCGACCGCTGGCTGTTATCGCTATGCGCTCGAGGCGGTCCGGAGAGAGAAGCCCGTCTTCGAGGTCACGCTGAGCGGATTCCGGCGCTGGTGGGCCGTGACCTCCACGCTGGGACTCTCCGTCGCCATCCCCATGCTCGCCGCGGCGCCACTGCTGGGCGTTGCAGGCGCGATGGCATTCGTGCAGATCCTGAATCCGGGCGATCCCTCCTCGGATTGGAGGACGAGCAGCCTGCGTCCGGTACTCCTCGCCCTCGTCGTGATCTTCCTACCCCTCTTCCTGTGGCTGATCCCTCGGTGCAGCTTCGCGCTATTCGCGGTGATGGACGCGGGTGGCACTGGGGCTGTCGCGGCCGTGAAGCGTTCCTGGGAACTCACGCGCGGCAGTTTTTGGCGTGTATTCGGCCTGTTATTGATCCTCAGTCTTTTCATGGTCCTGGGGCTGATGCTGTTCGGTGTGGGCCTGATCGCCGCGCTCCCGGTGACCTACTTCGCGCACGCCCATGCGTATGAACAACTGCGCGCACGGTTCGATGCATTGACAGCACGCGGAGCGTGAGCCCGCGTCTGCTCGCCGACAAGAAACGGGCGACACCTTGCGGCGTCGCCCGTCCCCTGTGGGTCCCGCACTCACGCGAATCGTTACTTCTGCTCGACCTTCACATTCCTCGGCAACACTTCAGGGTTGAGCACCCGCAGTTCCACGCGACGATTGCGAAGTAGTTCTTCCTGGTTCCGCTCTTTGGTCTCCGGCTGCGACTCGCCATAACCCTTGGCGATGATGTTCTCGGTCTTGAGCTGGAAGTGATTCAGCAGGTACTGGCGCACGGACTCGGCGCGCGCCTGACTGAGCCGCTGGTTCAGCGCATTCGATCCACGGGTGTCGGTGTGTCCACCCACCTCGATCTGCAGGTCCACGAACTTCTCCAGCACCTGCCCGGCTTCGTTGAGCGAGGTCTCCGACTCCGGCAGGAGCGCTGCCTTGCCACTTTCGAAATAGATATTCTCCAACCGCACCTTGCCGCCTTCGACCAACTGGCGTTCGGTCTCGGTCACGCTCGGGCTCGGCGTCTGGGCCGGGGGCGGGGTGGCTGGTGTGGCGCGGGGCGTCTCCGTCGGCGTCGTGGTCGGCGCGGCCTTGGCGGCGCTCATCATGGCGCGCTGTGTGGCCGAGCAACCCTTCGCATCCACCTTCTCGCCCGCGGGGGTGTTCAGGCACTGATCGAGGCCGTCACATACCCCATCGCCGTCGGCGTCGAGCGAACAACCCGACTCATCCACCAGACACCCCGTGGGAGTGCCCGGGCAGCGGTCGATGCGGTCGTAGATGCCATCGCCGTCGAAGTCCACCGCCGGCCAGCGGAAACATGGTGCCTTGGAGTCGTAGCGGACGAGCGCCCTGGGTTGAGCCACCGCCGCCACTGCGACGAGCAGGAAACCAAGGGAGAGAAGCGGCCAGAGTCGGCCGGCGATCCGAACAGGCAACCCGGTCATGTTGCGCACCTCCAAATGCTGGGAACGATAGAATGGGAATTGGCGAATGCCCACCGGTAGACTAGCGTGTGCGGCCATGAAGCGCACCCTCTGGATGCTATGCACGGTCCTCGCAGCGCTCTGCACGGGGCTGCCCGCTGCCGCTACCGCTACCGCTGCCGCGACCGCGCCTTCGCCCGACGAAGCCGATTCGCCAGCGGATCTGCTCGACCGTCCCGCGCGAAGTTGGACCTTCGATCGTTGGATCCGTACCCCGCCGCTGACGCAGGAGTCCCTGCGCGGCAAGGTGGTGCTCCTGCGTTGGTTCACCGAGGATTGCCACTACTGCCAGAGCACGCTGCCGCAGCTCGAAAAGTTGCGCGCCCGCTATGGCGCACAGGGTCTGGTGGTGATCTGCGTGTTCCATCCCAAGCCGCAGCGGCATCTCTCGGACAAGCACATCCTTGCCGTCGCGAATCGCTTGGGTTGGAGTGGTCCGCTCGCAGTCGACGAGCACTGGTCCACACTTGAGCGCTGGTGGTTCGACGGGCATCCGGAACGCAATTGGACGAGCGTCTCGTTCCTCATGGATCGCGCGGGCATCGTGCGCTGGGCGCATTCGGGCGGCGAGTACCACCCGAGCGACGATCCGCGGCACGCTCGCTGCGCACGCCAGTACGCCGACCTCGACGCCGTGCTGCAGAGGTTGCTCGCCGAGGAACACGCGGGCAACATCCGCCGCGGCGAGTGAGGCCGCGGTTTCAGTGCGGCGATTCCAGCGTGTTCTGCACCACGAAGGTGTGTGAGGTCCCCGCCGACCAGTGCGTGCAGTTCGCGCCGAGCATGCGCAACACCGTGAGCCCGAGTTTCTCGTCGGGTATCAGCACCGCAACCGCGACCAGACTACCCGTCACATTGCTGGCGCTGTCCGTGACGGACCACGCCTCCCAATCGAGGTCATAGTCCCGACGGTGGAACGAGAAGCCCTTGGGTAGGAACGGGCGCATCCCGGCCGGCACCATGCCCACGGTTCCATCCGCCGGAAAGTTCCCCGTCGCCTCGTATTGCGCGAACGCCGCGGCGCGCACCACATTGAAGTCGCCCAAAGCCTGCGAGGCCTTGGCATTGCGCTGCACGGACGAGTAGGCCGGGAGCGAGACGCGCACCAGGACCGAGATGATGCACAGGACGATCATCAACTCGATCAGCGAGGCGCCGCGTTCGGATCGGGAACGATTCATCGACCCACCCCGTTCGTGAGCAGCCCCAGCCGGATCAAGCTCCTGCCCACCCACTCGGTGAGCGGCTGGTTCGAGTCGTAGACCACCCGGCTTTTCCCGGCCCCGGCCGAAACCTGGTACTCCTGTTCGGAGACCCGCTTGTACTCCACGCCCTGCACGGGCCGGCGCACCTCTTCCACCCGTTGCGGCAGCTTCTGTTGCTCCTTGAGATACTCCTGGACGCGCTGAACCTGAAGGTAGGACGCCATCTTCCAACTGTCCTGGTAGTACTCCAGCGGGAGCCCCGCGGGCTCCTGGAAGCGCAGCCAGGGTGGGTTGCCGATCCACACATAGAGGTTGAAGAGGATCAGGCTCGCCAACAGGATCGACTTGAGCGCCTTGCGTTTGGCGTGCCCGCCCGGGCCATGCCCCTGTGCGATGGCCGCTTTCTCGGCGACGCAGCTCATCACGGCATTCACCGCCGCCTCGGCCTCAGCGCACTCACGCGCCTGCTGATCCAGGGGCCCCTCGACCGCAGCAGCGGACTCGGTCGCGGCGCCGAAGGCCTCCTCCGGCTCAGGATTACGCAGGGGCTCACTCAAGACTGGACACTCCGCGATGGGTTCGGGCAGGCAGGCAGGGTCTGCCGCAACGGCAGGCTTCACGCGGGAGTATCGGTCGAAGCTGTCCATGCTTGAGCACACCCGGTCTCGCTGCTAGCGTGCGCGTTCGCCGTGATTTGCACACGGCTCATGCACGCTACGACCGTCCGGCGATCGCCCGGGCGGCCTTTCGGCTTTGGGAGCCATGACCACGACCGACATCTTCCTCAAGGATCCGCTGGCCGAATCGCTGGCACGCCGTGCGGAAACCAGTCCCGAGGCGCAGGATCTGTTGTCCATGCTGCGCGACGGCTGGGGCCGCGCCGATGCGGCGGGCAAGCGCCCCCGCATGGCCGTGCGCGGGCTCACGGGTTCGGCGCGCGCCTACTTGATCTCGTGGCTGCAGCGCCAGCTCGGCAAGTCCATCCTGTATGTGGTGCCGCACGGAGAGCACTTCGAATCCGCCCGCGACGATATCGAGTACTTCCGGGGTCGCGGTGCGACGCTCGCGTTCCCGGAGCCGGACACGCTGCCCTACGACCCATCCTCCCCGCACCCCAGCATCACCGCCGAGCGGCTCGAGACACTGGGAAGGCTCGCAGCCGCCGAGCCGGGCATCGTGGTGGCGACCGTGCGCGGCGTGCTGCAGCGACTGCCGCGCCCCGCCAAGCTCGCACGCAGCATCCTGTCGTTGCGAACGGGCGAGGAGGTCGATCCGCGGGCATTGATCGAGCGGTTGGTGTTCATGGGCTATGAGCGCTTTCCCGAGGTCGAGGCCGTGGGACACTTCGCGCGTCGCGGTGGCATCCTCGATATCTACCCCGTTGGGCAGTCGGATCCCCTGCGCCTCGAGTTCGACGGCGACACCATCGCCTCACTGCGCCGCTTCGATGCGGGGACCCAACGATCGCTCGAGAAGTGCACCGAAGCGCGGATCATGCCGCGTTACGAGATCGTGGTGGAGCCCGGCGAAGCTGCGGCGATCGCCCAGCGTCTGCGCGAAGCCGGGGATGAGAATGCCCAGGGTGGCGCGAACCTTTTCCACGAAGGCATGGAGCGTTTCGCAGGCTATTACGACACCGAGTTGGCGTCGTTGCTCGATTACCTGCCGGACGACACCTGTGTGGTGCTCGATGACCCGGGCGCGCTCGAAGCGCGTGTCGACGACCTCACCCAGAGCATCCAGCGAGGATTCGACGAAACACGCGCGCACTACCCGCTGATCTCACCCCCTGCGCAGCTGTTCCTGCCGCGACAGGCGTGGGACACACTCCTGAATACCCGGCGCGGCGCGGACTGGATGGGCACGGTCGCAGAATCGGGAGAAGCCGCGCGCTACGCGCAATCCTTGTTCATCGACTGCCAGCCCGCTGAACCGCTGCAGCGATCGATGGAGAAGCTCAAGGACCATCTGGCCGAACTCAACGCCAACGACCTCGAGCCGGTCATCCTGTGCGACAACCAAGGCCAGCGGGATCGCCTCTACGAGATGCTCGGGGACGCCGGGGCCACGCTTGGAGTGGGGCTCGTCTCCGCCGGGTTCACCTGGAAGAGCGCCGGGCTCGCGCTGCTCACCGACCACGAGATCTTCGCGCGCTACCGCCGGCGGCGACGGCGCATGCGACGCACCGGCGGGTTGAGCATCGCCGAGCTCTCGCAGCTCAAACCGGGTGATTATGTGGTGCACGAGGATCACGGCGTCGGCATGTACAAGGGCATGAAGCGCCTGACGCTCTCGGGGCAGGAGACCGATTGCCT
>JANLOU010000541.1:0-2227 GCA_031366735.1 Candidatus Eiseniibacteriota bacterium | reverse complement strand
CAGCAGCGTACGCACGAGTCCTGCCGCACCGAAGCTGGGCTTGCCGCCATCGACCCGCCGCACGCGCAGGCCGACCGCGAGCTTGCCGTAGCTGCGTCCGGCCACGCCCATGAGCCAGACCTGTGCCATGGCGATCACGAGCGTGGCAATCCCGCCGAGCACGAACAGCATGCTCAGTCGCGGGCTTGGCACGCCACTCATGCGCATGAACACCGCCATGGCCAGCACCAGCACGGGCAGCGCCATCATGCTCATGTCGATCGACGCAGCCCGCGCCCGCGCCGGGAGTGTCGCCGGGCGAGGCAGCGTGCCCTGCAAGTCGGCGGGACTCACGCCCGCTCCAGCAACACCGCCATGCCCTGACCGCCGCTCACACAGAGCGTGGCGATTCCGTAGCGGCCCTTGGTGCGCTGCAACTCGTGAGCGAGCGCCACCAGGATGCGCGTGCCGCTGCACCCCGTGGGATGTCCCAGCGAAACGCCGCCGCCGTTCACATTGAGTTTGTCCGGATCCAGCTTCAGCTCGCGGTCGCAGGCGATCACTTGGGACGCGAAGGCTTCGTTCAATTCGATGAGGTCGATCTGTTCGAGCCGCAATCCGTGACGCGCCAACAACTGCTGCACTGCCGGCACCGGACCGATTCCCATCCGCGCCGGGTCCACCCCGACACTGACCGCCCCCAAGACCGCGGCCAAGGGGGTGACGCCATGCGCTTTCACGGCGGTCTCGCTCAATACCATCACCGCCGCCGCGCCATCGGTGATCGCCGAGGCATTGCCCGCGGTGATGGAACCGTCCGCTCGGAACACGGGTCGCAGTCTGGCCATGGACTCGAGGTTCGCGTCGGCGCGGATATGCTCGTCACGCTCGACGAGCGTGGCCCGCTTGCCCTCGCCCACCGCGACCGACACCACCTGTGCCGCGAACCGCCCCTCGCTCCAAGCCCGTGCCGCGCGCTGATGGCTGCGCACCGCGTAGGCGTCCTGCTCCTCGCGCGTGATCGCACTCTCGCGGGCAAGTGTCTCACTGGTCTCGCCCATCACCATGTCGCACAGCGGGCACAGGTAGCCGTCGCGATACATCGCGTCGGCGAGCGCCAGGTCCCCCAACTTCTGCCCCCAGCGCGCTTGTAGCGCCAGAAACGGAATACTGGTCATGTGTTCGCTGCCCCCCGCCAACACCACATGCGCCTCCCCCAGACGAATCGTCTGGGCCGCGTTCACCACGGATTGCACGCCCGAGGCACAAGCCTTATTGATCGTGTAGGCGGGCACGCGGTCGGCGAGCCCCGCGCGGCGCACGATCTGGCGCGCCAGATTGGGACCATTGCCCGCCTGGCGGGCATGGCCGAACAACACTTCGTCCACCGCGTCGCGTGGCACACCACTGCGCTCCAGCGCTCCGATCGCGGCGACCTGGCCCAGATGCGCCGCGTTCGAACCCGCCAGCGAACCGCCGAAGTCACCGATGGGCGTGCGGACTCCACCAGCCAGGTACACGCGGGACAGGCTCATGCAGGGAGGATCCTTTCGAGCAGTGGGATTCAGGAACGAGGTTCGCGTGGCTCGCGCGGCAGTGCGCCGCGGGGGGCCAGCCCACCCTCGGCCCGTTGGAACGCATGCAGCGCTCGCGTCATCAGCTTGTCCCGGCGCTTCTTGACTTGTTTGCGCGTACCGAACGCGGGCCCCGGCCCTGCGTCCTCTTGGTCCCGCCGGGACGCTCCGTGGGGTGTGGCGCCGTCCGCGTCATAGTCCAGCTCCCCGGCCGATTCGGCCAACGCCGTTGGCCCATGCAGCACGACGCACCAACCATCTGCATCCTCGACTTCGGCGATCACCCCCAGCTCCTCCTCGACCGGCGTTGCGGCGAATCGCACGCCGCGTCCACGCAACTCCTCGGTCCACGCATCGAAGTCATCGCGGTGCAGTGCAAAGGAAATCCGCTGGTCTGGATGCAGGGGTAACCCCTCGGCGTCCTGGCTCGCATGCAACGCAAGGATGGTGTCGCCCGTATCGAACTCGACCCAGTGATCGCTCTCGTTCGCCACTCGGAGCCCGAGCAGCTCACGATAGAAGTGCGCGCACGCTGCCAGATCGGGCGTGTTGACGAACACATGCGAGACCCGCGTTTCCGCCAGGGGCACGGGCTCGTCGGCGAGTTGCACGAGGCGCAGAGCATTGCCCTGAGGGTCCCGATAGCGCGCGGCGCGGCCCTCGTGCAATTGCTC
>JANLOU010000538.1:0-1911 GCA_031366735.1 Candidatus Eiseniibacteriota bacterium | reverse complement strand
TGTTCGGCGTCCTCGGGCGACAGCTTGTTCATCGTGATCTTCTTGACGATGACCGCGCGCCCGCTGACGGCTGCCACGACGGCGCGCGACTTGATGCCGCGCGACTCGAGGAGGTTGGAGATCGCATCCGTCACCAACTGGCGATCCATGATCTCGCCGTCGACGATGGCTTCCGCCAGCGGCTGGGAGATCCCCCAGTTGGTGAGCCGATAGTTCTTACCGGACTGGGATTCGAGCTCCACGACCTTGACGCTGTGGCTCCCGATGTCCAGCCCAACGAGAGATTGCTTCTTGCCGAAGAGCATAGGTTCACTCCCTGAATGCGGTGCGGGTCTCTGGCGGGCTGCTCATGGGTGCTGACGCATCCGTCCACGACCAAGAGCGTGTGCGGGCCTTCGCCACGCTCCGACTCCTGCCGGCATGTGAATCGGCCAGTGCCGGACAAACCTGAAGTGCGTTCTTCACGAGGCCATGCATCCTGCCTCCCGGGGTCACCGGGAAGGTCCTTGCAGAGCGTGCGGGCCGCGTGTCACGCGCACGATGGGCGTGGACAGCTTCTGAACCGCTAAGTCCTTCCGCCCGGTGGTGATGGCGGCCTGGATCCGCTTCATTTCCTTGTCTGCGATCTCCCGCAGAAAAGCATTGTCCGAGGAGTCCTTCACCTGTGACCACAGGGCGTAGGCCGTGCTCAACTCGCCGGCGTGTTGGCTGCAGTAGGCGGCGAAGCGACGACCGGCGGGGTCTCCACCTGGCAGCCGAGCCGCTCGCTCGAAGTATTCCGCCGCGTGCTCGAGGTCCCTCCCGCCCGGCTTGACGTAGTAGAGGAACGCCAGCTCGAAGGCGAGGTAGGGATCGGTGGGGTTGTGCTCGATGCCCTTCAAGAGCAGCGCTTCCGCGCGCGGGAAATCGAATCCCTCCTGCGCCAGTGAGAACGCTCCGAATACATACGGACTACGAAAGGTCGGCGCGAGCGAGGTGAGGATGTCGAACACATGCGCCAGCCGGTCGAAGCGATTGTCCGTGGTGCGATGCTCGCCGTAATACTGCACCGCGCGCAGCCACGCCAGATCCGCAGCGCTCTCGCGATGCCCGAAGGTGACTCGCTCCAGATGCTCGCCCGAAGGATAGTAGGCCAGCTCCTCGAGCGAGGACGGCCGCGGCAGCACTCGCGCACTCCACCCTGCGAGTTGGAACATGCCCGTGCCGAATGCCAGCGCGATGCCCCAGGCCGCCAGCATGCGAACGCGAACCGCACTCAGCGCCAACGCCGGAGCGGGCGCCGCGCTCAGCGCATGGCTCACTTGAAGTCCCTCGACTCGAACGCGGCCGCCCCCAGCGCCAGTACACAGCCGCAGTAAAGACCGGCGTACGCCGTTGCGACGCCCAAGTGGAGCAGTGTGGTGGGTTCGCCTGCCGAAGCCAGCGTCCGCATATTGAACAGACTCAAGTTGGGGAGCAGATTCGCCACCACTTCGAGCATGACCCGCAATGACTCGGGTGCCTTCACGGCGAACGAGCGCAGGTCATCGCTCCACTGCCCCGCAAGGAAGAACCCCAGCGTGTAAAGCGAGGACAACACCGGGGTGGAGAGCGCCGAGAACATGACCGCGAGCGATGTCACCACCGACAACTCGAGGCCCGCCAGATACACGGCCTGGGCGATGGCCGCGCCGTAGGCCGCGTGCCCCAGCACCACGAGCACCAGCCACAGCGCCACACCCAGAATCGCCGATACGGCCCACAACGCCCCGGATAGTCCCAACCACTTGCCGATCAGGTAGACCGGGCGTGGCAGGGGGCGCGAGAGAAGATTGAAGATGGTCCGGCGTTCGATCTCCTTGGCCACCAGACTGGTGCCCACCAACAACACCACGAGCAGCCCGAGCATGCTGATGACCGAGAGTCCGAGGT
>JANLOU010000534.1:0-2237 GCA_031366735.1 Candidatus Eiseniibacteriota bacterium | reverse complement strand
GTCAGGTGCTCGGCGCTCTCGATGTTGGCCAGGCCGAGTCGCGTCCACGCTTCGCCGTCGGCACTGCGCTCGACGACGAACGCTCCCTCGGCGGCACTGGAGCCCCACCATGCGAGCCGCACGCTGTGCGCATCGGCCTCGACCGATTGCAGCGCGAGCGCCGTGGGCACGAGGCCATCGGTGACGAGCTTCTGGGCGCGGATGCTGGAGCACGGTGTGACCCCATCACGGCAGTCCGCCCAGGTCATGATCGCCGAGCCGGGCGTGGAGGGGAAGATGGACACATACTGCTCGTCGTGGAAGATCGGCAGGTCCACGAGGGGCGCACCCGCCAGGACCCAGCCCGGTGCGAGCGTGGCGTCGCTGCGCATGTGCTGGGCGATGGCGTGGTAGTCGCCCGTGTAGTTGCTCCAGCCTGCGTACGCGCCCCCTGCACCGTCGGAGGCGAGCCGGACATTCTCGGCGGTGCCGGGTGCGGAGCACAGTCGGTCCCCGCCGACCTGCCACCCCGCAGCGAGCGCACCCGAGGGCGTGACACGGGAGAGGAACGGATTGCCCGAGTTGCGATCGGTCCACACGACCAGCGCGCCCCCGGCGCCGTCGGTGCACATGCGCGCGTCCCACTGCGCGCCCGGCCCGACATGGATCGGGAGTCCCGTGGCAGGCCAGCCAGCAGCGCGCGTCCCATCGGCCAGGAGCCGTGTCATGAAGATGTCGCCGTAGTACGCCACCGCACTCGTGTGCGGATCCTCACGGTCGTCGTCCCAGGCGACATAGATCCCCCCGGTGCCGTCGGCGATGGCGCAGCCATCAAGGGTGGGGAACTGTCGGGCTGCGAACTCGCAGACGAGGACCCCGGCGGTCGGCCAGCCGGGGGCGGGTGTGCCATCGGCGAGGATGCGCTTGGCGCGCGCGAAGTTGCCGACGCCGGAATCATTCTGCATCCAGGTGACGAAGCAACCTCCGGCACCATCGGGGACGATCTGTCTGATCTCCGCGCCGGGTTTGGCGGAGGCGATGAGCAGTCCCCCCGCAGGCCAGCCGGGAGCGATGCCGCCGCTCGGCAGGACCCGCAGCAGCCGGGCCGTGCGGGTGGCGTAGGTGGGCGCGAGGAATGCCTCCTCATGCCACGAGAGGAAGACGCCACCCGAGCCGTCGGGGACCATCATGGATGTGCGCGCGGATGCGGGTCCTACGGCGACGCCCAATCCATAGGCGGGCCAAGCGGGATCGATCGCGCCGTCGACGAGCGCGTGCGTGAGGTAGAGGTCCTCATCGTTGTAGCTGCGGTGCCAGAGCAGAAAGGCGTCGCCAGCGGTTCCGGCCGCCGCGGCGTCTGGAGCTTCGAGAGTCGTGGAGTCGGCGATGAGTCGCCCGCCGATCGGCCAGCCGGGCGAGACGCCGCCCGCGACGCTGATGCGCTGGGCCGCGACATCCCGGCTATTGGTCGACTCGCGGTTGTAGTCGGTCCATAGCACCAGCGCCCCACCGACTCCATCACTCGCTCCCCTGGCAACATTCACTACGCCGCCCGCGAGCTGGTTGCCAGTCGGTTCCCAAGCGAAGACACCGGAGGTCAGGAGGGAGGCGGCAAGCGTCAGCGTGATGAGCATGGGGAGGGCTCCGAAGCGTGGGGGTGGCCGAGCAGAGGTTCTGGTTGATTGTCGCTCACCGCCTGCCTCGTGTCATCGGGGACTTCCGAGCTTGCGGTGCTGGCTGACCCGCAGCTACCGGGTCAGCACCACCCGCGCCGTCGTCTCGCGCTCCCCCTGGCGCATCCTCAGCCAGTGCATGCCCGGTGCGAGCGAGGCGGTCTCGGGGAACGGCAGCGTGTGCCGGCCGGGGCCGAGCGAGGCGAGATCGCGCCACGCCACGCGGCGTCCCGCCAGGTCGAGCAGCTCGAGCGTGCCGGAGGCCTGCTGGGCGAGCGACAGCTCCACCGTGAGCGCACCGAGCCGCGCGGGATTGGGGCGCGCACCGGCGAGTGTGAACTCGAGCACCTGCGGCACCTCGACCCAGGCGGCGGCCACGACCACGCGGCCCGAGGCATCGAGCAACCGGTACGCGAGCCGCTGGCCCGCGACCACCTCGCGGTCCTCGTAGGTCAGGTGCTCGGCGCTCTCGGCGTTCGCTGGGCCGAGTCGCGTCCACGCTGCGCCATCGGCACTGCGCTCGACGACGAACGCTCCCTCGGCGGCACTGGAGCCCCACCATGCGAGCCGCACGCTGTGCGCATC
>JANLOU010000526.1:0-2630 GCA_031366735.1 Candidatus Eiseniibacteriota bacterium | reverse complement strand
CCACCACGCACGACGAGGCGTTCGCGCATCGCATCGAAGCCGGTTCGGATATTTTCCTGATGCCGTCCCGTTATGAACCCTGTGGATTGAACCAGATGTATTCGCTGCGCTACGGCACGGTGCCGGTGGTACGCGCCACGGGGGGGTTGGCCGACACGGTGGTCGAGTTCGACCCGACGACGCGCGCGGGGAACGGATTCGTGTTCCAGGCGTTCGAGCCGGAGGAAATGGTCATGGCCCTCCGTCGCGCGCTCGCCGTGCGCCAGGATCCGCCCCTGTGGCGTCAGCTCCAGCGCAATGGCATGTCGCTGGATTTCAGCTGGCGTGTGGCGGCGGACCACTACGACCGGCTCTACGAGCAGGCACTCGAGCGCGTGGCGTCGGGCAGGGTGCCCACCATGAGTTCCGTGCGCGACACCTTCTAGAGCCGGAGCGTGGATCCCGAACTCTGGCAGACCCGCCCGCTGCTCGCGCTCGCGAGCCTGCTACCCATCCCGCTCGGGGCGCTCTGGATGGCAATCGCGCGCGACCTCCCCGGGCTGCGCGGCCGTCCCGCACGGGTCGGCTGGCTCACCTGGGGGAGCACGCGAGTGGGGTTGGCGGCGCTCATCTGGGGCGCGCTGGGGCATTCGGGGATCGACCAACTCGCTTTCTTCCTACCGCAGGCGCGTGCCGCGCTCGAGGGGGGCGTGCCCTATCGCGATTTCCATTCGGCCTACGCGCCGCTCTTCGCACCGCTGTTGGGCTTGTCGGTGTGGGCACTGGGCACGATCGGCCCCTTGGTGTTGTTCCTGCTCGCCGACCTCGGGGCGTGGCGCGCGCTGGTGGCCGCCGAGGGTGACGACAGCGAGGCCGCGTGGGGTTGGTGCGCATCGCCCATGGTCTGGTATTTCACCGTGCGCTATGCGCAGGACGAGAGCCTCACGGCATTGTGCCTGTGTCTCGCGTGGTGGGCCATGCGTCGCCAGCGAGCGACGCTCGCCGGAGTCGCGCTCGGCGTGGGTCTGGTCATCACCAAACCGCTGTTCCTCCTGCTCGCGCTTCCCTTCGTGCTCGCTGCCGGGGCCCGCCGCGGCGCTCTGTTACTCGGGGCCGCGGTGCCAGCTGCGGTCGTGTACGGCGCGCTGCTCCTGCTGCACGCACCGATCCTGCAACCCCTGACGCTCGAGGGCGCCAACTTCGGAGTCGGCCCAACGCTCTGGCGCGTCCCGGTCGTGTTGCTGGGCTTCGATCTCGGCCCGGCGGGCTGGATCCCGTGCCTGCTCCTGATCGCTGCGGGCGCCTGGTGGTTGCACAAGCGCGGGGCGGGGGCCGAGGCGCACGGGGCCTGGCAGTTCGGAGCGTTTGCCGCGTTCGCGCCCAAGTTCATGCCCATGTACGCCGTGATGTGGGCACCCTTTCTGGCGCTGTGGGCTGCACCCGACGCTGATCGACGCGGCTGGTTGTTGGTTTACGGCGTGGTACTTCCCCTAGCTTGGTATCTGGACTCGGGACCCATGCAGGGCCGCTTCGGTGCAGCCTGGCAGGTGATCGGCATCCTCGGATTGGTGTTCATCGCGCTGCTCGCACTGTGGCCGCTCAAGCATCTGGCTTCAGGGAAACGGTCCTGATCGGCGAGCGCTTGCTTACGGTTGGCGGGTGAGGCGGTAGACGCGGATGACCGGTCCCATGCGCACCCAACGGCGCGGGCGGAACTCCGCGACCAGTTGCCCGTCCCGCTCAAGCTCGAGGTAGTAGCGCAGGCCCGAGCTATCACCGCTGCTGGCCATGCGTTCGTGGATCGTGCGAGCCAGGTCACTGGTGACCGCCCATTCGAACCCGTCGGCTCGGTAGGCGTCGATGGGTAGTTTGGCGCCACCCATATCGGTGCTGCGCAGGTAGTACGCGATGGGACGAGGGTGCTCGAGGTGGTAGCGATAGAAAGGCTCGTACGCGCGGCTGTTCCCCGAGACAGCGATATCCCCACTGCGGATTTCCTCGAGGCGCTCGCGCAGGCGGACTGCGTTCTCGGCCAGAGGCGGGGAAGCCGTGTTGCGGAATCGGTGCATGTCAATCACCACGCGGGCTCCAGATGGCACATGCTGCTCGAACCAGTGCATCGCATCGATGCGGGTGTCCCCTCGCATCATGGTCAGGTCGGTTTCGATGGCTCGTGTGGCCGAGGGCAGCGAGAACAAGAACATCGAAACCGGCAAGAGCCAGCGCTGAGTAGCGATCCTCGGCACCGCCGCGAACACATCTTCCATCCAGCGCGCGGCGAACAGCAGGCCTGGCAGCACCAGCGGCAGGCCATACCGGTCATTCACACTGCCCGAACGCGCCATGACCGCGAAGTAGCAGGCCACGAATGACAACAGCACGAGGTCGGCAGCGCGCCGGCGCCAGAGGGCGGCCAAGCCACCGATCCCGGCCAGGACGAGCAGCGGGAGTGTCAGCGAAGGGACCAGCGCGTCCATGAAGAAGGCCGCGATGGCTCGAAGCGGTGGGCGGGGGCCGGCGGTTCCGCCGGAGGCCTTGGCTGCCTCGTACTGCAGGTCGTGCAGGAACTGCCGATGGTCCAACAGTGTGTAGGGCGAGAGCAGCAGGTGGATTGCAATGCCGCCGAGCACCGCGAGCAGGGCGCCGCCGAT
>JANLOU010000501.1:0-17230 GCA_031366735.1 Candidatus Eiseniibacteriota bacterium | reverse complement strand
CTGCAGACCAAGGTGGCGGATCTCTCCCGGGCCAACAACGATATGAATAACCTGCTTGCAGGCACTGGAATCGCCACGGTGTTCGTGGATCTCCAGCTGCGCATCCTGCGCTTCACTCCCGCCGCGACCGCGATCACGAATCTGATTGTGACCGATGTCGGCCGCCCCGTCGGACACATCGTTTCGAATCTGACCGGCTATGACCGGCTGGTCGCGGATGCGCAAGCCGTGGTCGATACCCTGATTCCTCGAGAAGTGGAAGTGCAGGCCCGGGAGGGCAAATGGTACACGATGCGCATCCAGCCCTATCGCACGCTCGACAATGTGATTGAAGGCGTGGTGATCACCTTTGTCGACATCACGGAGATCGTTCGGGCGCGTGAGGCATTGCGGAAGGCCGATGACCTGCTTCGCCTCTCGGTGGTGGTGCGCGATGCGAGCGATGCGATTGTGATGCAGGACTTGGAGGGTCGTATTCTGGCTTGGAATCCCAGCGCAGTGAGGATGTTCGGCTGGACCGAGCCCGAGGCGCTGGGATTGAACATCCGCGAGATGATCCCCAAGGCTCAACGGGAAGATGCGCTGGTCAAACTTCACCAACTCAGTCGCGCAGAGCTGCTCGAGCCGTATCGCTCCCAACGCACAACCAAGAGCGGTGCCGTCGTGGAGGTCTCGATGACCTCCACCGCACTCGTGGACGAGACGGGCACGATGTATGCAATCGTCACGACCGAGCGGTTGAGCGATGCACGGCTCGCGCGGGGGGGGGAGGCGGCCGATGGCAATCAGGGGTGATTCTCGGGACACCGATGCGCTGCTGCGCCGGCAAGCCGAGGAGCTCGATCGGGCGCGGGCCGTTGGTACAGCGCGACATCTGGAAAGCGTGTTGCCTGAAGACACCCGCCACATGCTTCACGAACTGCGCGTCCATCAGATCGAGCTGGAAATGCAGAACGACCAATTGCGTCAGGCTCAAGGTGAGTTGGAGGCGCTTCGCTCACGGTACTTCGAACACTATGACCTCGCGCCGGTGGGCTATTGCACGGTCGATCTGCAGGGGCACATTCTTCAAGCCAATCTCGCCGCCGCGACGCTGTTCGGCGTGGCGCGAGCAGAGATGGAGCGCCACCCCTTCACACGGTTCATCTTCACTAGCAGTCAGGATGAGTTCTACCTGCGCCGAAAGCAGCTGGACGAGACCCGCGAACCGCAGTCGTTCGACTTGCACATGGTCAAGAGCAACGGCACGCGTTTCCTGGCCCACCTGGATGCTACGACCGCACAGGAAGCTGATGGCTCGAGGGTGCATCGGGTCGTCCTGAGCGATGTCACTGAGCGCCGGCTCCTCCAGACTCAGAGCAAGCTGGAACAGAGCGTACTGGAGCAATTGGCGGGCGGCGGAGCGTTACCCGAGACGCTCGAACAACTCGTGCTCGGGTACGAGGCGCTCTTGCCGGGGATGCGCGGTTCCGTGCTCCTGCTCGATCCCACGGACCTCCGATTGCGGCACAGCGCAGCACCCAGCTTGCCGCCGGAATATTGTCAGGCGATCGACGGGGTTGCGATCGGCCCAAGCGTGGGCTCGTGCGGCTCTGCCGCGTACCATCGTAAGACGGTCATTTCCGCCGACATCGCCACCGATCCACTTTGGCACGATTACAAGCGACTTGCGTTGGCGCACGGGCTGCGGGCGTGCTGGTCGGTGCCGATCATGTCCGGCCAAGGTGCGGTGCTGGGCACCTTCGCGTTCTACTTCGATGCCCCCCGCGAGGCGCTGAGCTTAGAGTTGGCGGCAATCGAACAGGGCGCACATCTGGCCAGCATCGCTATCGGGCGACACCTGACGGATGTTGCGTTGCGCCAGAGCGAGGCTTTCAGCGTCGCGATCCTGGATTCCGTGTTCGCAGAGATCGCGGTGCTGGATCGGGCCGGAATGATCGTGGCGGTGAATCAACCGTGGCGGCAATTCGCCGCCGAGAATGGAGTCAACGCGGGCGTGGTGCCGCCGCGAACCGGGGTCGGAAGCAACTATCTGGCTGCTTGCGCGGGCGAAACCGGCAGCACCACCGAAGCGGGATCGACCATTCGAGCAGGCGTCCAAGCGGTGTTGGACGGCCGCCTCCCCAGCTTCAGTGTGGACTATCCCTGCCACTCGCCCAACGAGGAACGCTGGTTCACACTGAATGTGACGCCGTTGGGGGCAAGCGATGGGGGCGTCGTGGTCGCCCACACCAATGTCACCCAGCGTTGGCTCGCGGAGCGGGAGAACTCCAGACTCGAGGCAAGGCTCCAGCAAGCCGAGAAGTTGGAGTCCGTCGGCCTGCTCGCCGGTGGCGTGGCGCACGATTTCAACAACATGCTGGGAGTCGTGATCGGGCACGCCGAGTTCGCGATGACTCAGGTGGGTACCACGCATCCGCTGCATGCCGACCTGGTGGAGATCCGCAATGCGGCACAGCGTTCGGCTGGCCTGACGCGTCAACTCCTCGCATTCGCCCGCAGACAACCGGTGGCGCCGCGAGTATTGGATCTGAATGAATCGGTCGCGAGCATGCTCCATCTGCTCCAGCGATTGATCGGCGAAGACATATCGCTCACTTGGCAACAGGAGCCCAACCTCTGGCCCATCAGGCTGGACCCTTCCCAGCTGGACCAGATCCTGACGAACCTGTGCCTCAACGCGCGGGACTCCATCACGGATGTGGGCCGCATCACCATCGAGATGGCGAACTGTGTCATCGATGCGCCGTACTGCGCATCCCATCCCGACTGCACTCCCGGAGATTATGTCCGGCTGGTGGTGCGCGATGACGGCCGAGGGATGGAGGCCGCAGAACTTGCGCATCTCTTCGAGCCGTTCTATACGACGAAATCCGCGGGAATGGGGACCGGGTTGGGTTTGGCCACCGTCTACGGCAGTGTGCGGCAGAACTTGGGATTCATCAGTGTTTCCAGCACGCCGGGATCGGGTTCGGCGTTCGAGATCTATCTGCCGCGCCACCTCGGCGCGTTCGAATCACCGGGCGTGGATCAGCCGTCAGCGCCGCCCAAACGCGGTCACGAGACCATTCTTTTCGTCGAGGACGAACCCGCGCTGCTGCAGCTCGCGACAAGGGTGCTCGAAGCGCAGGGCTATGCGGTGTTGGGAGCGAACGGCGCCCACGATGCCATCCAGTTGGCAAAAGACCATAGCGGGGAGATCCACCTGCTCGTGACCGATGTGGTCATGCCCGAGATGAATGGCCGCGATCTGGCAACCATGCTCCTGTCGCTCCGTCCTGCGCTCAAGTGTCTGTTCATCTCGGGATACACTGCCGATGCCATTGCTCGACACGGAGTGCTGGAGGAAGGCGTGTACTTTCTTGAGAAGCCCTTCTCCATCGCGGATATCGCCGCCAAGGTGCGAGAGGTGCTCGAAGCGCCGGCGCGCTGAGACCCGTGCGCGCGAATCAGCGAGCGCGCGCGATCCGCGTGACCACGCCCAACACCATGTGCACACTCACGCGGTCGCCGGGCGCCAGGCCGTCGGGACATTCCGATTGCGACACGCGCGCGACGCGCGCGCCTGCCGCCGTCTCGCCTTCGTATACGAGAGCCAGATCGAAGTAGCGGTCCCCGTGGATGTCCACGGGCTGCATGCGCTCGAGTGTCGCGATCCGGTCCTGCGGCAGGAGGAAGCTCATGTGCGGCAGGTTGGGACGCCCCATCGCGCTGGTCAAGTCCCGGCCGCAGTGGAGCGCGCGCGCGCGTTCGCCTATGCTGCCCGCCCATGCGACGAACCACCGGTGCGATCGTCTGTCCAAAATGTGAACGGCTCATTGGAGCGGGCGAGCAGAAGTGTCCCTTCTGCGGTGCTTGGCAGCCGGGCATGTTCGGCTTTGGACCTGCGCTTCAGCGTTGGTTGGGCGGCAAGCTCGACCTGACCCGGGTGATCATCGTGTCGTGTGTGGTCCTGTTCGTGGCATCGCTGCTTCTGGACCCAGGCGCGATTCTGCAGATGCGCGGATTGTTCGACATCCTGTCGCCCTCCAGTTCGGCGCTGCTGCGCCTGGGCGCCACCAGTGACCGACTGCAGCAGGCGGGTTTCTGGTGGACGCTGTTCACCGCGGTGTTCCTGCACGGCAGCGCCCTGCACATCCTGTTCAACATGTTGTTCACCTCGCGCTACCTGCCCATCACCATCGACTTGTTCGGGCCGGTGCGAGCGTTCATCATTTTCATGATCGCCGGCGTGGGCGGGTTCCTGGTGAGCAATCTGGCCGGCGTCCACCTCACGATCGGCGCCTCCGGTGCGATCTACGGACTGTTCGCCGCCCTGATCGTGTACGGGCGGCGCACGGGACAGTCGCAACTGACCGGCCAGTTGTGGGGCACCGTGGTGATCATGTTCCTGTTCGGATTCATGATGCCCGGCACCAATAACTGGGCGCACGGCGGTGGCTTCGCCGCCGGTTTCGTGGCGGCCGAGGCCCTGCGCTTCTCGCATGAGCGGGAGTCGCGCTGGGAGCTGGCGCTGGCCGGGACGATCGCGCTGATCACTGTCGTGGGCGTGGGGCTATCGTTCGTGCTCATCTCGGGGATGATGCGGTGACGGCGGCCAAGCCAACGCAAGCCGCGAAGTTCGCCCCCGAGCCCGTGGCGGATGGTCGCGCGCGTTGCGGCTGGGCCAAGCTCACGAATCCGCTCTATGTGCACTACCACGACGCCGAGTGGGGTGTGCCCGAGCATGACGAACGGGCCCTGTTCGAGAAGCTGGTGCTCGATGGCCACCAAGCGGGCCTGTCGTGGGAGACCATCCTCAACAAGCGCGAGAACTACCGACGCGCCTTCGATGGCTTCGCGATCGAGAAAGTGGCGCGTTACACGCCCGCCCGGATCGAGCGGCTACTGCTGGACGCCGGGCTGGTGCGCAATCGCCAGAAGATGACCTCGGCGGTGACCAATGCGCGCGCGTTCCTGCAAGTGCAGGAGCAGTTCGGAACCTTCGACAAGTTCCTGTGGGCATATGTCGACGGCACGCCGGTGCAGAACCAGCATGCAACGCTGGGCCACATCCAACCCTGTACCGAGCTCTCGGACGCGCTCAGCAAGGAACTATCGCGACGCGGCTTCAAGTTCGTGGGTTCGACCATCGTCTACGCCTACATGCAGGCGGTCGGGATGGTGAACGACCACCTCACGAGCTGCTTCCGTTGTGAGCCGGTCCGCAAGCTGGGGCTACGGCGCCGGCGCGCTTGACCGCCCGCCTGCGACCAAGTACTAATCCCCCCGTCATGAAGACCTCCCGCCAGCATCATCATGTGCATCGTCACCACGGCCCGACGGGCCGGGGACGAGTGCGCGTGATCGGGTAGCGTTCTCCCGACACCCAACCGCACCGACTCCGCGGCCCGTCGCTCGCAAGCGACGGGCCGCTTCTTTTTTGCCCCCTGAACCAGTCCCAACCTGAGGATCCCATGCTCCGGATCGCGCTTCCCAACAAAGGCCGTCTCTTCGATGACACCCGCGAACTGCTCGCCGACGCAGGCCTGTCGCTCCGTGCCGCAGGTGAAAGGGCCCTGCGTGCCACGCTCGGGGGCGAGTATGAGGCGCTGTTCGTACGCGCACAGGATGTGCCCGAGTTCGTCTCCGATGGAGCCGCCGATGTGGGCATCACCGGGCTCGACCAACTGGGCGAATCGGGGCGGCCCTTGGTGGATCGGCTCGATCTGGGCTTTGGCCGGTGTCGCCTGGTCGTGGCCACGCGCGAGGAAAGCGCCGTGCGCACGATTGCCGATGTCACCCACGGCATGCGCGTCGCCACCAGTTTCCCGCGCCTCACACAAGCGGCGTTCGCCAACTTGGGCCGCGAGGTGCAGGTGGTGCCCATGTCCGGCGCGGTCGAGATCGCGCCGCACCTGGGCGTGGCCGATGTGGTGGTGGATCTGACCAGCACGGGGTCGACGCTGCGCGTGAACGGCCTGCGCGAGGTGGGCACGCTTCTGGAATCGACCGCGCGACTGGTGGCTCCCGCCACCCCTCACGAAGCCTCGCTCGAGGAGTCCCTCACGCGTCTGCAGAATGTGTTGGCCTCCGTGGTGCGGGCACGCGGCAAGCGCTACCTCATGGCGAATGTGCCGCGCGCGGCACTGGCCGAGGTGAAGCGCGTGTTACCGGGAATCTCGGGTCCCACGGTGGTCGATGTCCTGAACGGGGGCGAACTGGTGGCGGTGCACGCCGTGGTCCCCGCCGAGGGGCTCGATCGCGTGATCGAAGCGCTGCAGGGTGTGGGCGGCACCGGCATCCTGGTCACACGCATCGAGCGGTTGGTGCCATGAGCGAACTGCGATTGCGCTACACGGGCGCGCTGGCCGCCGTGCGGGAAGTCGTGCTCACCACGCGCGGAGTCGGTGTGACCCCCGCCGACGCCACGCGGCGCGCCGAAGTGGCGGCGATCCTCGCGCTGGTACGGGCCGAGGGCGACGCGGCGTTGCGCGAACTGGCCGCGCGCTTCGATGGCGTCCTGCTGGCCTCGCTCGAGGTCCCGCGTGCGCGAGTGCAAGCGGCGCTCGCACGCGTGCCCGCGCCGGTGCGCGCCGCACTCGAGACCGCAGCCGAACACCTGCGCCGTGTCCATGTCGCGCAACTGCCCAGCGAAGTGCGAGTCGAAGTCGCGCCTGGCGTGCGGGTGGGGCGCCGCCCCGATGCACTGGCTCGGGTGGGCATCTATGCGCCCGGCGGGCGCGCCGTGTACCCGAGCAGTGTGCTCATGCAGCCGTGCCCGCACGAGTGGCGGGGGTGGGCGAAGTGGTGCTGTGTTCGCCACCC
This sequence comes from Candidatus Eiseniibacteriota bacterium, assembly GCA_031366735.1. GTDB lineage: Bacteria > Eisenbacteria > RBG-16-71-46 > RBG-16-71-46 > RBG-16-71-46 > CAIXRL01. Next base: position 10,423 of record JANLOU010000501.1, on the reverse strand, counting down.
GAGCGCGGCGGGGACGGTGCGCCGTCCGACCTGCTGCTGGCCGCTGCGGCGATCGCGCGAGTGGACCGCGTGTTCGCGTTGGGGGGCGCCGGTGCCATCGCGGCCATGGCGTATGGCACCCCGAGCATTCCAGCCGTGGATCGGATCGTGGGGCCGGGCAATGCCTGGGTGGCGGAAGCCAAGCGCCAGATCGCCGGCACAGTTCCGATCGACGCGCCCGCTGGCCCCAGCGAGGTGCTGATCATCGCGGATGCTCATGCCAGCGTGGCGGCCATCGTGCGCGAGTTGGTGGCACAGGCGGAGCACGATCCCGATGCATGCGCGCTCGCGGTGCTGGTGGGCGTCGACGGGGTGGAACTGGAGCTCGCCCTGCACGCCGAGGTCGCGTCCACACCGCGGCGTGAAGTGGTGAGCGCGGCGCTCGCTGCAGCCGGTGGGGTGCTCGTGGCGGGCTCGCTCGCAGAGGCGCTTGCGTTCGCGAACGACTATGCGGCCGAGCATCTGGTGCTGAATGTGGCCGATCCCGAAGCGGCGCTGGCGCAGGTGCGCGGCGCCGGTGCGGTGTTCCTGGGTGAGTCCAGCGCCGTGGCGTTCGGGGATTACGCCAGTGGTGGGAATCATGTCCTGCCCACCGCTGGAGCGGCACGCGCATGGTCGGGACTGTCGGTGCTCGAGTTCATGCGCTGGACCAGTTGGCAACAGCTCTCGCCGCTCGGTGCGGCCAGCCTTGCCACGACCACTGCCACGCTCGCCGAAGCCGAAGGGCTGCCGGCGCACGCGGCCTCGGCGCTAGCATGGGGGGCGCGATGATGCGCGTGGCGCTGATCGATCACGGCGCGGGCAACCTGCATTCCCTGACCAAGGCGCTGGTGGCAGCGGGCGCGGAGCCCTTCCTCACCGACGACCCATCGCAGTGGGCGAACGCAGCAGCCATCGTGCTGCCGGGAGTGGGCGCATTCGCGCCGGCCGCCGAACGACTCGCGCCCATCCGCAACGCCGTGCGGGAGGTGATCCGAGCCGGCACGCCGACGCTTGGCATCTGCCTTGGCATGCAACTCCTGTTCGAGGGCAGCGATGAAGGCGCGGGTGAGGGGCTCAGCGTTATCGCGGGGCGCGTGACAAAGCTCGATGTGACGCGTCTGCCGCACCTGGGCTGGAACTCGCTCACCGAAGTGCGCGAGCCCTTGCTCGACCAGGCGCCACTCGAAGCGGTGTACTACGCGCACAGCTTCGCGTGCCGGCCCAACGAGTTGGATTGCATCACTGCTTGGAGTGAACTTGAAGGCGAGCGGTTCCCCGCGATCGTCCGGCAAGGTCGCGTGCTGGGAGTGCAGTTCCACCCCGAGAAGAGTTCGCGCGCGGGGCTGGAGTTCCTGCGTGCGTTCCTGATGGAGGCCGCGGCATGCGCGTGATTCCCGCAGTGGATGTGCGCGAAGGCGCATGCGTGCAGTTGGTGGGCGGCGACTATGCTGCCGAAGCCGTGCGGCTGGCCGATCCGCTCGCCGTGGCCAGGGGTTGGCAGCAAGCGGGCTTTCGCGAGTTGCATGTGGTCGACCTCGACGCGGCCACGGCTCGCGGCTCGAACTCGACCACCGTGGAAACGCTCGCCGCACTCGCAGGACTGGAAGTCCAGGTGGGCGGTGGGGTGCGCGACAGCGAGCGCGTCCGGAGTCTGTTTGACGCTGGAGCCGCGCGGGTGGTGGTGGGCACGCGGGCGCTACTCGAGCCAGAGTGGCTCGAGGAGTTGACGCGCATGTTCCCCGATCGCGTGGTGCTCGCGGCGGATGTGCGGGGTCGGCAGCTCACGACCCATGGCTGGACGCAGGTGCTGCCGGTTGCGCTCGAAGCTGCCGTCTCGGCATGGGACGGATTGCCGCTCGCCGGGCTGCTGGTGACTTCGGTGGCATTCGAGGGCCGCATGCAGGGACCGGATGTGGAGTTGCTGGCGGAACTTCGTCCGCGCACCCGCCATGCATTGTTCGCTTCCGGCGGAATCGGCTCGGTGGCGGATCTCACACGACTGGAGGGTATCGGGATGGATGCAGCGATCGTGGGATTGGCGTTGTACACGGGTGCGATCGACGCCGAAGTGGCGGCGGGGTTGTCGCGATGAGCACGGTGACGCGAAAGACACGCGAGACCGAGGTGAGCGTCACGCTCACCCGTGGCACCGGAGTGGGCGAGGTGGAGACGGGACAGCCGTTCCTCGACCACATGTTGGTGTCGCTCGCGCGGCACAGCGGACTCGATCTGCAAGTGCACGCCACGGGGGACCTCAAGCACCACACCCTCGAGGATGTGGCCATCACACTCGGGGAGGCGTTGGGCGCCTTGGCGCGTGAGCCCATTGCGCGCTACGCACACCAAGTGGTGGCCATGGATGACGCGCTGGTCGCGGCGACGCTCGATGCAGGTGGTCGGACCTTCTATTGCGGTCCCGTGCCGTCGTCGCTTTACGAACACTTCTTCCGTTCACTCTGCGACCACGCGCGTGTGACGCTGCACTTGGAAGTGCGCCGTGGCCGCGACCGGCACCATGTGATCGAGGCTGCGTTCAAGGCAACGGGCTCCGCATTGCGGCAAGCCCTCGCGCCCGCGGGCGAAGTGTTCAGCACCAAGGGTGAGGTCACATGGAAGGGCGACCCATGCTGATGCGTCGGGTGATCGCCTGCCTCGATGTGCAGGGCGGACAGGTGGTGAAGGGCGCGCGGTTCGTGGGACTGCGCGAGGTGGGGGACCCGGTGGAACTGGCGCGGCGTTACGAAGCACAGGGCGCCGATGAGATCGTGTTCCTGGACATCACGGCGACCCACGAGGATCGCGTTACCGTGCTCGACCTGCTGCGCCGCACGGCCGAGCAGTTGTTCGTGCCGCTCACGCTGGGTGGAGGGATCCGCACGGCGGACGACGCGGCCGCGGCGCTGCGTGCCGGCGCCGACAAGGTGAGCCTCAACAGCGCCGCCGTCGCGCGCCCTGCACTGCTCACCGAGACGGCGACGCGGTTCGGGGCGCAATGCGTCGTGGCCAGTATCGATGCCCGCCGGGAGGGCGACACATGGCGCGTGGTCACGCACGGTGGGCGTCGCGCGACGCCGCTGCAAGCGGTGGCGTGGGCGCGCGAGTGCGTGGCTCGTGGAGCGGGCGAGATCCTGCTCACGAGCGTCGATGCCGACGGCGGTCGAGCCGGGTACGATGGCGCGTTGGTGCGGGCGGTGAGCGAGGCGGTGCATGTGCCCGTGATCGCTTCGGGCGGCGCAGGAGCGCCAGAGCACGCGGCCCAGGCGTGCGCCGCGGGCGCCGACGCAGTACTGATCGCGGGTGTGCTGCACGACGGCGTGCACACGGTGGCGGAGTTCAAGCAAGCCATGGCCAGTAGCGGTTGGCCGGTACGGAGGACTGCGTGAGCGAGCAACAGTCGCTGTTACAGGCGGTGGCGGAAGTGGCGCAACGGACCGGCGAAGCTGCCTTGACGCACTTCGGGAGTCGCTTGGAGGTGGAGCAAAAGCCCGATGGCTCCCCGGTGACCCGCGCGGATCGCGAGGCCGAGCGGGTCGCGCGCGCGTGGCTCGAGGCCCGCTTCCCTGCGGACGGCATTCTGGGTGAGGAGTTCGGCGTGACGCGCGCGGGAGCTCGGCGGCGCTGGTTGTTGGACCCGGTCGATGGCACCAAGGCGTTCGTCAAAGGGGTGCCGTTGTGGGGCACACTCATCGCGGTGGTCGAGGGCGACGAGGTGTTGGCGGGAGCCATCGCGTTCCCCGTCACGGGCGAGGTGCTGGCCGCCGCGCGCGGGCAGGGCGCATGGCGCAGCGGCGCGCGGTTGAGCGTGTCGCAAGTCGGGACGCTGGCCGCCGCAACCTGTGTATCGACCGACCTGGCGTTTCGCGACGCGCCCGAGCGTGGCGCCGACTGGCGCGCACTCGGGGAGCAGGGCGCGGTGATGCGCACCTGGGGCGACTGTTTCGGCTATCGCATGGTGGCCGAAGGTGCGGCCGAGGCGATGACGGACATGAAGCTGAACCCGTGGGACGCCGCCGCCGTGATGGTGGTGGTCGAGGAAGCGGGCGGAGTGTGCTTCGACTGGCAGGGTGCCCATGACTGGCGGGGCACGCACGGGCTGATCGCCTGCAATGCGCAACTCGCCCAACCACTACGCGCCGCGCTGCTCTCACCCAGGAGCACCTCATGATCACATTCAATCTGGACACGCTCGACTTCGCCAAGGGAGGCGGTCTGGTGACCGTGGTCGCGCAACACGCCGTCACGGGCAGCGTGCTCATGGTGGCGCACGCCGATCGCGAAGCGCTCGAGCGCACGCTCGCGACCCGGGAAATGCACTATCGCTCGCGCACCAGGGGCCTGTGGCACAAGGGGGGCACCAGCGGCCACACGCAGCGCCTGTTGTCGCTGCATGCGGACTGCGATGCCGATGCCGTGCTCGCACGCGTGGTGCCGGCGGGGCCGGCGTGTCACACCGGTGAAGCCACCTGTTTTGGCGCGCCCAGCGCGGGTGCGCTGGCAGCGCTCGATGCCACGATCGCCGCGCGTGCGATGTGGTCCGAGCCCGGCGCCAGCTACACGGCGCAGCTCCTGCAGAATCGCAACAAGCGGCTCAAGAAGTTGGGCGAGGAGGCCACGGAGTTGGCCGTCGCGTGCGCCGACGGTGACCGCGAGCGCGCAATCAGCGAGGCGGCCGACCTGGTGTTCCACTCGCTCGTGGCATTGCGAGCGCTGGGCGCGACGCTCGAGGAGCTCCAGACCGAGTTGGCCAGGCGGGCACGGAGCGACTGAGTGGAGTCGAGCCGTGGTGCCCCGGGCGTCACTGCTCCAACGCGGACTCGTCGCGCGCCCATGCCATGGGCGGGGCCTGCGGCAGCGCAACCCGCTATTGCCTTGGGCCGTACCCTCGGACACACTTCGCGAGTCCGCCGACCGACCCCTGCCCGAGGTATCCATGCCCATCGTTGCCAAGCCCGCTGCCGACGAACACGCGCCTTACTACGCCACCTACATTTCGCTGAGCGGCCCCGATGCACTGACGGGGTTGGCGGAACAGAGCGCGAGCACGCAACAATTGTTGGCCACCGCGAGCGAAGCACAGGCGATGCACCGATACGCTCCGGGTAAGTGGAGCGTGAAGGAGGTCATGGGGCACTTGTGCGATGCCGAGCGCATCTTCGCCTACCGCGCGCTGCGCTTCGCTCGCACCGATACCACCGAGTTGGCGGGCTTCGATGAGAACCTGTATGTGCCGGCCGGAAACTTCGATGCGCGTTCGTTGCCAGATCTGGCGGCCGAGTTCGCGGCGATCCGCGCCGCGACGCTGGCGTTGTACCGCGGCCTCGATGAAGCGGCGCTCGCACGCTGTGGCATCGCCAACGGCCAGCCCATGTCCGTGCGGGCCTTGGGCCATGTATTGGTCGGGCACGAAGCTCACCATGTGGCGATCCTGCGCGAACGCTACGGGCTGTAAGCCGGCCGACTGGGTCACATCGCGGCCGGTGACGCGTTGCTGAGGGTGAGCCGGGCCGCATCCCTGTTCTCGCCGGAGGTCCGTCATGCACCGAGCCATCCTGACCGCGACACTCACTCTTGGACTTGCCACTCCTGTCCGGGCAGCGGATTCCGTGCGCGAACTGGGGGCGGTGCGTTGGCAGGATCGCCTCGAGCCGGCACTCGCAGAATCCAAGCGCAGCGGCCGCCCGGTGCTCGTGCTGTTCCAGGAGATCCCCGGTTGTGCCACCTGCACCGGCTTCGGGGACGGGCCGCTCTCGAACCCACTCTTGGTGGAAGCCATTGAGAGCGAGTTCGTGCCGCTCGCGATCCACAATAACCGCCCCGGCGAGGACGCCACGGTGCTCGCTCTCTTCGGTGAGCCCGCGTGGAACAACCCGGTCATGCGGTTCCTCGATGCCCAAGGGCGCGATGTCGTGCCGCGGCGCGACGGGTTGTACGGCACGCACGAGATCGCCGCGCGGCTGCTCGCGGTCCTGGTCGCGGCGAAGCGCCCCGTGCCGCAGTACCTGCGACTCGTGTCCGATGAGCTCAACCACGGCGTGGCCACGGTGACGCTCGGCACGCACTGCTTCTGGGAGGGCGAGGCCAGCCTGGGTGGGATCGATGGCGTGACCCGGACACGCGCCGTCCTGGCCGAGGGAGGCGAGGCGGTAGAGGTGACCTACGACCCGGCGCGTGTGGCCCCGTCGGCGCTGGCAACCGCCGCGCAGGGCCGCGTGTTGGGAGCAGGGCGGACCACCTCCGCGCCTGATGCCGACCAGAAGCGCCACCTGCGCTTCTCGACCTTGCGCTATGTGCCGCTCACCCCGGTCCAGGCGGCGCGCATCAACGCAGCGCTGGCGGCGGGAACCGAGGCGACGAAGTGGCTGTCCCCTCGCCAACGGCTGATCGCGGCGCAGGTGGCGGTGGCACTGGCGCGCGACCCGCATGCGATGGACGGCCTGACGCGGCCCGATCGGATCGAAGCGCTTGCGGACTATCAGCGCCGCTTGTTGGCTCGCTTGGGGCAGGGCCCGCGTAGCTGAGTGGTTGTTCCCAGTGCCGGGCCGCTAGGATGCGTCGCATGGACCCGACGCCCCAGTTCGAACGCTATGTCGCACTTGGCGACAGCACGACCGAGGGAGTGGACGACCCGGATGGCATGGGCGGGTATCGCGGCTGGTCGCAACGATTGGCCGAACGCATCGCCGGGGAGCAAGGCGGTCTGCTGTATGCCAATCTGGCGGTGCGGGGGCTCACCACGCGGGAGGTTCGCGAACGCCAGCTCGCCCCTGCGCTGGCGATGCGGCCCGACCTTGCCACGGTATTCTGCGGCACCAACGATGTGACCCGTGTGAGCTTCGATGTCGACCGTGTGGCTGCCGATATCGCGCACATGCAACGAAGGTTGAGAGCCAACGGCGCGACGGTGCTCAGCTTCACCCTGCCCGATCTGACGCCGGTGATGCCGCTCGCCCGGTTGATCGCGCCGCGGATCCGCGCACTCAATCAGGCGCTGCTGCGCGCTTCCCGCGACACGGGCTCGATCCTGGTCGACTTCGCAGCACATGCCGTGGCGACCGATCGGCGCTTGTGGAGCGAAGACCGCATCCACGCCAACTCCGCTGGGCACGCTCGCATTGCCGCTGCGCTCGCGCATGCGCTGCGGCTGCCGCGATCCGATGCGGCGTGGATGCAACCCTTGCCGGGCTCGCCCGAACTCGGCGCGACAGCATGGTGGGCCGCGGAGCTGCGTTGGACGAAGCGTCACCTGTTGCCATGGCTGCTGCAGGGCCTGGCGGGTCGGTCGGCTGCCGCGGGGCGAGTCCCCAAGCGACCGGCGTTGGCTCCCGTTGCGATCCGCTCGCCGGCCGGGCTCGAGCGGTGATGACTTGGCGCGGGCGTTTCTCGCCGACATGCCAGCGCTGTTAGGCTGTGCCCGGCTTGTCACTCCCTGAGGTCCACCGTCGGCGACTCTCGGTCGCCCGCGCGTGCGGCCGGATTCCTGGCATCCCGCTCGCGCTCGGAGCCCCCGTTTGAGTCCGTCTCGTGTCGAGGAAGGTAATACCCGCGGCTACATCTGCCCCATCGGTGGAGCCGAGGACAAGGTTGGCGACGAAATCATCCTGCGCCGGTTCGTGGAGCTGGCTGGTGGCAGGCGCGCCCGCATTGCAGTGATCCCCACTGCTTCCGAGCTGCGCGATACCGGGCAGCGCTATGAGAGCTTGTTCCGTGAACTGCACGCGGGCGAAGTGCATGTGCATGCGTTCGAGACCCGGCAGGACTGCGAGGACGAGCGCGCGCTCGAGGCGCTCGATCATGCCACGGCCGTCTTCATGACCGGGGGCAGTCAGGTGCGGCTCTCGGCAACGCTCGGTGGCACTTCGGTCGCCACACATCTGCGGCGCATGAATGCGCGCGGGGTGCATGTGGCGGGCACCTCGGCGGGCGCGGCATTCACCAGCGAGCACATGATCGCCTACGGTGATGAGGGCCCGACGCCGCGCGCCGGCATGGTGTCGTTGGCCCCGGGGTTGGGGCTCACGAACCGCGTCATCGTCGACCAGCACTTCCGTCAGCGCGACCGACTGGGGCGGTTGCTCACGGCACTGGCGTTCAATCCATTCGCGGTCGGAGTGGGCTTGGACGAGGACGCTGCTGCCTTCATCGGTCCCGACGAGACGCTCGAGGTGGTGGGCAGCGGCGCCATCACCATCGTGGACCCAAGGAAGATCGAGTTCTCGTCCATCGATGACGCCCGACGGGGCGAGCCGGTGTGCATCACCGGTGTGACCATGCATGTGCTGATCCATGGCGCCACATTCCAGTTGAGTACACGCGAGGCCACTGCCCCGCGCCTGAGTCGTCACTAGTCCCGAGCGCAGCCCGCGCCCGGCAAGAGGATCGGCCCCATGAAACTGCTCGAGACCTCGGTCTATCTGGGCCCCAGCGTGTATGCGCTGTTCCCGGTCATTCGCTTCACACTCGACCTTCAGGAGTTGGAGCAGTGGCCCACGATGAAGCTCGGGCGCGGCTTCGTGGATGGGCTCGTGGCAGCGCTGCCGGGCCTGGCGGAGCACGGCTGTTCGTACGGTGAGCCGGGTGGGTTCATCCGCCGCATGACGGAGGACGAGGGCACCTGGATTGGACATGTGCTCGAGCATTGCGCCATCGAAGTGCAGAATGTGGCGGGCGCCAAAGTGACCTTTGGCAAGACGCGGCAGGCGGGCGCGCCGGGGCTGTACCACATCGTCTACCAGTACGAAGAGGCCGAGGTCGGGCTGGAAGCGGGCAAGCTGGCGCTGGCGCTCGTGCGCTCGCTGCTGCCTCCCGAGTTGCGCACCAAAGGCAGTGATCCGCTGTGGAACTGGGAGGACGCGCGCGACGAGTACATCCGCTCTGCGCAGCGTCGCGCGCTGGGACCGAGCACGGCTTCGCTGGTGCGTGCGGCCGAGGCGCGCGATATCCCTTGGCTGCGACTCAACAGCCAGAGCTTGATCCAGTTGGGCCACGGGAAGTACCAGCGCCGCATCCAAGCCACGGTCACCAGCGAGACACGCCACATCGCGGTCGAGATCGCGTCCGACAAGGAAGAGACTAATCGCATCCTGGGTGACCTCGGGCTGCCGGTGCCGCGCCAGGAGCTGGTCTATACCGAGAGCGAGTGCATCCGCTCCGCGCGCCGGTTGGGGTTTCCCGTGGTCACCAAGCCGTACAACGCCAACCACGGGCGCGGCGTCTCGCTCGACCTGGCGGATGACGAACAGGTGCGCGCCGGATTCCTCGCAGCCAAGGAGCACAGTCGGGCGGTCGTCGTCGAGACATTCATCACCGGGTTCGATCACCGCATGCTCGTGGTGGACGGTCGGTTGATCGCGGTCGCCAAGCGCGAGCCCGGGCATGTGGTGGGCGATGGCGAACATACCGTGGCCGAGCTGGTCGAGATCGAGAACCTCGATCCGCGTCGCGGCATCGGGCACGAGAAGATCCTGACGCGGCTCGAGTTGGACGCGCAGGCGGATCGTTGCCTGACCGACCACGGCATGACCATCGCCTCGGTGCCGCCGGCGGGCGAGAAGATCTACCTGCGCCTCACGGGCAACTTGTCCACGGGCGGCACGGCCACCGATGTCACGAACATCGTGCATCCCGACAACGCCGAGATGGCGGTGCGCGCGGTCAAGGCGATCGGCCTCGATGTGGCAGGCGTGGATTTCCTGACCGAGGACATCAGCATTTCGTACCGTGAATCGGGTGGCGCGATCTGTGAAGTGAACGCCGCGCCCGGGTTCCGCATGCATGTTGCGCCCAGCGAGGGCACTGCGCGGGATGTCGCGGGCCCGGTCATGGACATGTTGTTCCCTCCCGGGTCCCCGTCGCGCATCCCCATCGCCACGATCACCGGCACGAACGGCAAGACAACGACCGCGCGCATGCTGGCGCATATCTTCAAGCTGGCCGGGCATCAGGTCGGGCTCACCACGACGGACGGCGTGTACATCGACGGGCAGCTCACCGTGAAGGGCGATATGACCGGCCCCGTCGCGGCCCGCATGGTGCTCCGCGATCCGTCCGTGGATGTGGCGGTGCTGGAGTCCGCACGGGGCGGCATCATTCGCAGGGGCTTGGGCTATCGCAAATGCGATGTGGGCGCAGTGCTGAATATCCAGAGCGATCATCTGGGGCTGAAGGGTGTCGACACGCTGGAGCAGTTGGCGGAGATCAAGCGTGTAGTCGTCGAGATCGCGCAGGATACGGCGGTCCTAAATGCGGATGACCCGCACTGCCTGCGCATGGCGGACTACACCAAGGCGAAGCACCTGTGCTATGTGACCATGGACCTGAACCACCCACTCGTGAAGGAACACATCCGCGTGGGCGGACGCGCCGTGGTGCTCGAGCCGGGGGCGGGCGGCAACATGATCGCGAT
>JANLOU010000485.1:0-8138 GCA_031366735.1 Candidatus Eiseniibacteriota bacterium | reverse complement strand
GATGGTGGGCCGACGCTACTCCGATGGCCTGCATCAGGCGATCGAGGCGAAGGAGGGGGTGAACGTCGAGGGCGAGACGCAGACGCTGGCCACCATCACCTTGCAGAACTTCTTCCGCATGTACGCGAAGCTCGCGGGCATGACGGGAACGGCCGAGACCGAGGCGGGCGAGTTCTGGGAGATCTACAAGCTCGATGTGGCGGTGATCCCCACGAATCGCAAGGTTGCCCGCAGGGACGAGAACGATGTGGTCTATCGCACGAAGAAAGAGAAGTTCACCGCGGTGATCGACGAGATTGCGGCGTGCCACGAGCGCGGCCAGCCGGTGCTGGTCGGTACGATCTCCGTCGAAGTGAGCGAGTTGCTCTCGCGCCTGCTCAAGATCCGTGGCATCAAACACAATGTGCTCAATGCCAAGTATCACCAGCAGGAAGCCGAGATTGTGTCGCAGGCGGGCCAGAAAGGCGCCGTCACGATCGCGACCAACATGGCCGGACGCGGCACCGACATCAAGCTGGGGGCAGGCGTCGCGGATGCCGGCGGACTGTTCATCCTGGGCACCGAGCGGCATGAATCACGCCGCATCGACCGGCAGTTGCGCGGTCGTGCCGGGCGTCAGGGCGACCCCGGCGCATCCCGGTTCTACCTGTCGCTCGAGGACGACCTCATGCGCTTGTTCGGCAGCGAGCGCATCAGCGCGCTCATGCAGCGCATGGGCGTACAGGAAGGCGAGGTCATCGAGCACGGCATGGTGACGTCGGCGATCTCCCGCGCACAGAAGCGCGTCGAGGCGCACAACTTCGATATCCGCAAGCACCTGCTCGAGTACGACAACGTCATGAACAAGCAGCGCGAGGAAGTCTATCGCCAGCGCAACGAAGCGTTGACGAGCGAGGACATCAGCGCGCGGGTGCTCGAGGACATCGATGATCTGGTGTCGGATCGAGTCGAAGCCGCGCTCGGGGATGGCCGCATGCACCCCGAGGAGTGGAATCTGCGCGGGCTGGCGGACGAGATGTCGCTCATGCTCATGACCATCGTGGATGAGAACTCGCTGCGCACATCCGATGTCGCCGAGTTGCGCGAGCGTGCCGCCGAGATCGCCGAACAAGCCTACCGGGCGCGTGAGCGCGAGTTCACCCCCGAGGTGACGCGTGAACTCGAGAAGCACCTGTACCTGTTCACCATTGATGAGAAGTGGCGCGAGCACCTGCACGAGCTCGACCACTTGAAGGGCGGGATCGGGCTGCGGGCTTACGGCCAGCGCGACCCCTTGGTCGAATACAAGAAGGAAGCTTTCGGATTGTTCGAGACCATGATGAACGACATCCGCGAAGAGTTCGTGAAACGCTTCTTCCGCGTGCAGCTGGCGCCGCAGGCGGCCCGGCAGGTGATCGCCGAGCAGCCTCAGGCTCCCCGCCACATGGTGGCCCAACACGCCGAAGCAGAAGCGTTCAGCGGCATCCCCACCGAGAACGGCGAGGCCGCCGCGGCGGCGTCCACTTCGCCGCATCCCCAGCAGACGGTCCGTACGGTGGATCCACAGCGTCAGCGGCCAGAGGTCGGGCGCAATGACCCGTGCTGGTGCGGCAGCGGGAAGAAATACAAGAAGTGCCACCAACCAATCGATGAAGGGACGGCGGTTTCATGAGTGATCGCGCGTGGAATGAGCCTGCCCAGAGACTGCTGCGCATGATCGCCGAGAAGCTCGACGATTTTCTCGATGGCGATGAACTCGCGCTCGAGACGCTGGGCGAGGCGATGGAGGAGGACGGCTACTCCAGTGATGATCTGCAGTCGGCGATCCTCGCAATCCGCAGTATGGCGGGCGGCGGCATGCCCACGGGTTGGATCGCGGGCGCACCCGGACAACGCGCGGCGCGTGTCCTCAGCAGCGAAGAGCGTGACTCGCTCAGCACCGAGGCGTGGGGGTACCTGTTGGACCAGCGTCGGCAGGGCACGCTCGACTCCGAGCAATTCGAACGGGTGCTGGACCTTCTGACGGGAAGCGGAATGCGGCCTGTGAGCATCGAGCTTGCGCGTGAAGTGGCGTCGCGAGTCGCGATCGAGATCGACGACAGTGGTAACGCAGGAGAGGTTCCGCATGGCGACAGCGAACTCGCGCACTAAGGTGGCCGCCAAGGGCGGCGCCAAGAAGAAGGCGGCGGCCAAACGCAAAGTGCCCAAGGCTGCGCGCAAGAAGGTCGCGCCCAAGTCGGGGGAGGCGGCGCCCGCGCTGCGCAAGCGGGCCGCTCGCGGCGCGAAGGGAGCAAGCGAGGGCGCCGAGGAGGAGCTGGACGAGGCCGCGCTCGACGCGGCAATCGGTAGCAAGGCGGACGGCAAGCATCTGGTGATCGTCGAGTCGCCCACCAAATCCAAGACGCTGAACAAGTTCCTGGGCAAGGACTTCATGGTGCTGGCCTCGAACGGTCATGTCATGGACCTGCCCAAGAGCCAGCTCGGGGTGGATGTCGACAACAACTTCGAGCCCGAGTATGTGCCGATTCGTACGAAGAACCAGGCGCTGGGCAAGATCCGCGCGGCGGCCAAACGCGCGGCGACCATCTATCTTGCGCCGGATCCTGACCGCGAAGGCGAAGCCATCGCGTGGCATCTGGCCATGGTGCTCAAGAGCACCAAGCGGCCACTGCTTCGACTCACCTTCAACGAGATCACGCAGCGCGCGGTGACCGAAGCGCTGCTCCATCCGCGTGAACTCGACATGAACCTCGTCAACGCGCAGCAGGCTCGACGCGTGCTGGACCGCTTGGTGGGCTACAAGGTCAGCCCGTTCGTGTGGAGCACCGTCAAGTACGGGCTTTCAGCGGGCCGCGTGCAGAGCGTGGCGCTGCGCTTGATCTGTGAACGCGAGGATGAGATCGACGCGTTCCTCCCCGAGGAATACTGGACCCTCGAGGTCGACTACGAGGCGCCGTCCAAGGACCGCTTCACCGCGCGCCTCGTGCGGGTCGGCGAGGAGAAACTCGAGAACGGCCAGCTGCGCGGCAGCGATGCCGGCGCGCGCGCCGAGTCACTCGCCGAGGAACTGGGGTCGGCGGCGGCACGCATCGCACACATCGAGGTGAAGCCCCGCAAGAAGGGGGCGGTTCCGCCATTCATCACCAGCACGCTGCAGCAGACGGCCAGCAATCGCTATGGCTTCACCAGCCAGCGCACCATGCAGGTCGCGCAGAAACTCTATGAAGGCATCGAGATCAAGGGCGAAGGCAGTGTCGGCTTGATCACCTATATGCGTACCGACGCCCCGCGCCTCTCCAACGAGGCCTTGGCCGAGATCCGCACCTGGCTGGGCAAGGAATATGGTGAGGCCTATGTGCCCGAGAAGCCGAACTTCTTCAAGCTCAAGAAGGGCGCACAGGATGCCCACGAGGCGATCCGCCCCTCGAGCATCGAGCGCACACCGGAGTCCCTGCGCCCGTACCTGACGGATGAGCAGTACAAACTCTACGACCTGATCTGGAAGCGCGCCGTGGCATCGCAGTCCACGCCGGCTGAGTACGACATGACCACGGTGGATATCGAGGCGGGCCGCCTCGGGCTGCGCGCCTCGGGCAGCGTGTTGCGTTTTCCCGGCTGGCTCAAGGTCTACGGCCGCGACGAGGACGATGAGGCAGAAGAAGGTCGCCTGCCGGAGCTTCAGGAAGGCTGGGCGCTGACGCTCGCCGGCGATCCCGTGAGCGAGGAGGAGGAGTCCTCGCTGCGCCCCTCACAGCACTTCACCACGCCGCCGCCCCGCTACACGGATGCCTCGCTCATCAAGGAACTGGAAGCCCAGAACATCGGCCGCCCCAGTACCTATGCCACCATCGTGAGCACGATCACCAAGCGCGACTACATCTCGCGCGAAGGACGATCGCTCAAGCCCAGCGATCTGGGTCGATTGGTGACCAAACTGCTCGTCGATACCTTCCCCGATGTGTTCAATGTCGAGTTCACCGCGGGCATGGAAGCCGAGCTGGACGAGGTCGAGGAGGGCAAGCGGGAATGGCAACGGGTCGTGGGCGACCTGTGGTCGCCGCTGTCCCGGGATCTTGAGAACGCCAAGGGCAAGGTCAAAGAGATCAAGGCCAGCCTGCAGCAGAAGACCGACATCACCTGCCCCTCGTGCGGACTGCACCAACTGGTCAAGAAGTTCGGTCGCAACGGCGCGTTCCTCGCGTGCCCGGGCTACCCGGATTGCAAGTACACGCAGCCGCTGGACAAGAGCGAGCTGCCCGTGCCGGTCGAGGGTATCTGCCCCGATTGCGGCGCCGGGTTGGTCGCCCGTCAGGGCCCCTACGGGCGCTACATCCACTGCGAGCGGCGGCCTGAATGCAAGTTCACCAAACCCTTCACGCTGGGTGTCCAATGTCCCAAGTGCGGCGAGGGCGAGATCGCCGAGAAGAAGAGCCGCAAGGGCAAGATCTTCTTCTCCTGCACGCGCTATCCGCAATGCGATTTCGCGCTCTGGGACCGTCCTCGGCCCATGCCGTGTCCCAACGGCGATTCGGATTACCTGGTCGAGAAGGTGAGCAAGTCGGGAGTATCGCTGCAGTGCCCCGTGTGCAAGACGAAGTTCCCGCTCGAGCCGGTCGGTGCGTGACGCTCTGGAATCGTTCCTGGGCGAGCTGAAGTCGGCTCGTCGATGCTCGCCGCATACGATCACGGCGTACCGTCGGGACATCGAACTGGCGTTCGACCTTGCGGTCGCGCAGAAACCGAGCGAGGCCGAGGAGCTGGAGTCCGGCTTGCCACCAAGGCGGCAACGCGCCGTGTCACCCGCGCAGTGGGACCAGCGGCTGCTCGAGCGGGTCATGCGCGAGCTCTACCGGAGCGGACACGCGGCCTCGACGGCGGCGCGCACCCTGGCGGCTTGGCGGAGCTTCGGACGCTTCCTCGTCCGCCGAGGGGTCATGGCGGCTTGCCCCGCGCGCGCGCTGCCATTTCCCCGGCGACCCAAGCGACTGCCGCGGACCCTGCAGCGCATCGACCTGAATCTCGCGCTCGATCAACTCGGCAAGGCCACGGATCCCACCGCGCTGCGCGACCTCGCTCTGCTCGAGATGACCTACTCGGCGGGACTGCGGCTCTCGGAACTGGTGGGCGTTGACCGCGGCGATCTGGACCGTGGGGCGCAGTTGCTCCGCGTGCGCGGCAAGGGGCGCAAGGAACGCATCGCGCCCGTCGGCGCCCGCGCGCTCGCGGCCCTCGATGCCTATCTTGCTTCGCAGGAGCGTTCGGCTGGTGCGCGCGATGAGCCCCTGTTCCGCGGGAGAGGCGGGCGATTGTCGGGCCGGACGGTGCAGCGGATCGTGACCAAGCGCTTGGCGCAAGTCGCGGGGGGGCTGGGTGTCACGCCGCATGCATTGCGACATTCCTTCGCCAGCCACTTGCTCGACGCGGGCGCCGACCTGCGCGCGATCCAGGAACTCCTTGGGCACGCCTCGCTGGCCAGCACCCAGGTGTACACGCATGTCACGCGGACTCGGCTCAAGCAGGCATATGATCAGGCCCATCCGCGCGCGTGAGGGCTGGGTGCTGGCGTGCGCCTTCGCGGTCGCGGCGGTGGCGGCAGGCTGTGCCAAGAAGGGGCCACCCTCGGGCGGGCCACCCGATCTGGACCCGCCGACCATCCTCTCGGTGTCTCCCGATTCCGGCGCAGCGGGCGTGGCGCGCGGCACTCGCCTGATGCTCACCTTCAGCGAGGGCATGGAGCCACGCACGGCGAGTGACGCGGTGGAGCTCGCGCCCAAAGTGGACATCCGCCAGCGGCGCTGGAGTGGGCGCACGCTCACGCTGGTGCTCGCGGACTCGCTCCAGTCGGATCAGGTGTACACGCTGTTCGTTGGCCTGAGTGCGCGCGACCGGCATGGCAATGGCCTGAAACAGGGCCGGACCGTGGTATTCACCACCGCTGCGACATTCCCGCCGGGCACCATCGAGGGCAAGGTCCAGGCGGTTGGGTTCGCTGCTCCCGGAACCTATCTCTGGTGCTACCCGGACACGCTGGCACCCGACAGCACGGCGCGGGACTTCGAGGCGGTCGGGTTGGCTGACGACGATGGCGCATTCCGGATCAGCGGCCTCAAGCCCGGGCGCTATCGCGTGTGGGCATTCGCCGACTTGAATCGTAACCGCTCCTTCGAGCCGGGCTCTGATGTGCTGGCCCCTGCCGAGACCACACTCACGATCTCGCCCGAAGTGCCGGTGGCATCGGGACTGACCCTCAAGGTGGTGAATCCCAAGGCGCCCGGCCGCTTCCAGGGCGCGATCCAGGATTCCGTTGCGGGCGATGGCGGTCAGTTGCGCCTGATCGTGATTTCGGAGCGCGACACGACCCGCAAGCTCCTCTACGATGTTCCCGACCGTGGCGGGTTCGACTTCAAGTTCGACCCCGGCGTCTACACGGTTCGGGCGTTCCGGGATCTGGACCGCAACAAGGCCTGGAAGCGCGACACGGAGCCCGCCAGCGCCGAGATCCGCGTCACGATCACGCCCGGTGGCGTGCTCGAGAATGTGGTCTTCCATCTGGACCGACCTGAGGGCGCTGCGGCGCCAGAGGAGTAGCGTGGACTTCGCGTTCTCCAAGATGCATGGCGCAGCGAACGACTTCGTGGTGGTGGATCACCGGGAGCCCTTCCTACCCGTCGATGCGACGCTCCTGTTCGCACGCCTGTGCGACCGCCGGCGCGGTGTCGGGGCGGACGGCGTGCTCCTGCTGGAGCGTGACCCGGAGCACGACTTCTCCATGCGTTACTTCAATCGCGATGGCATCGCCGCGGATTTCTGCGGCAACGGTGCGCGCTGCATCGCGCGCTTCGCGATCGAACGCGGACTCGGCGCCGAGGGCAGCGTCACTTTCCGCACGGCGGTCGGGGTGAAGCGTGCCCGGGAGTTGCGGGATGGGCGCATCGCGCTGTGGTTCGGTGCAGTCGGCGGGCTCGAACGAATCCAGGTCGAAGCGTTGGGTCGGGTATTCACCGGCAGTTTCGGGGTCACCGGAGTGCCGCATTTCGTGGTGCCGGTCGAGGATACCAACACCGTGGCGTTCGACCTCTGGTCGCCCGCGCTGCGGCAGCACCCGCACTTCGGCGCGCCGGGCGCGAATGTCGACTATGTGGCGCGAGGGCAGGATGGCCGTATCGCCATGCGCACCTGGGAGCGCGGGGTCGAGGCCGAAACACTGGCCTGCGGCAGTGGCGCGATTGCCACGGCGTTGTGGGCGGTGGGGGAAGGAGTGCCGTCACCCATCACCGTGCTCACTGCGGGCGGCGATGAGCTGGTGGTCTCATTCGAGGAAGGACCGCAGGGGCGTGAGGCCACTCTCACGGGACCCGCGGAGGTCGTGTTCACCGGTGCGTGGTGCGAGCCCGCGGGTGTGACGGCGGGTACCTGAGCCAAGGAGGCAACATGTTCGAGGGTCTTTCGGTCGCGATGGTGACGCCGTTCCGTGACGGCGCGCTCGACCACGACGCCACGGCTCGGTTGATCGAGCACATGATCGAGGGCGGGGTGCAGGGGTTGGTGGTGAGCGGTTCCACGGGCGAAGCGGCCACCTGCACGGTCGAGGAACGCCGCGACCTGTGGCGCTTCGTGAAGGAGCGCGCCAAAGGGCGGGTCTGGGTGGTGGCGGGCACCGGCACGAATGACACGGCCCAGTCCATCACGCTCACGAAAATGGCCGAGGAGATCGGCGTGGATGGCGCCATGGTCGTGACGCCGTTCTACAACAAGCCCACACCCAAAGGGCAGGCTGCGCACTTCCGGGCCGTGGCCAACAGCACGAAGCTTCCGGTCATCCTGTACAACGTGCCCGGCCGCACCGGCACCAACACCCGACCGGAGACCCTTGCCTTGGTGCAGGATGTCGAGAATATCGTGGCGGTGAAGGAAGCCTCGGGGGACCTCGACCAGATGAGCCAAGTGCTTCAGAGGACACGCTTCACCCTGCTCTCGGGCGATGACTCCCTGGCGCTGCCCTGCATCGCCGTGGGCGGCTCGGGAATCATCTCGGTGGTCGGGCAATTGGTGCCGCGACAGATGCGGACTCTGACGGACGCCGCGCGCGAGGGCCGGCTGGATGAAGCGCGGACGCTGCACGATCGACTCGCGCCGATCTTCAAGGCTGCGTTCATCGA
>JANLOU010000477.1:0-4102 GCA_031366735.1 Candidatus Eiseniibacteriota bacterium | reverse complement strand
GAAGTGAGCCGGTTCCACCAATGATTCCGAATCGCACGGGAATGGGGGCAGCCTTGGCTGCCCTCGCCCTTTGCTTCGCCGCGGTCGCGACCGGTGCGGTGGGGACTGGTTCGCGCCATTCGCTCGCGGTGCTCGAGCCGGGCATGGTGCCCATCGAGGGTGGCCGTTATCAGCCGCTCTACCGCCAGCCCGTGCGCGGCGCACGGCCCGACTCAATCACGCGCCGTGCCGTGACGGTGTGGGTCGAACCCTTCGCGATCGATCGTCGGCCCGTTACGAATGGCGAGTTCCTTGAGTTCGTGCGCAAGTATCCGCAGTGGCGGCGCTCGCGAGTCTCGCCCCTTTTCGCCGACGATTCCTACCTGCGGCATTGGCGTGGCGATCTCGAGCTTGGCCCCCGTGCTCCTCCCTCGAGTCCGATCGTGCATGTGTCCTGGTTCGCCGCGCGCGCCTACTGCTCTGCTCGCGCCAAGCGCCTGCCCACGGTGGCGGAGTGGGAGCTCGTCGGCGCCGCGGACGAGAAACACCGCAACGCATCCACCGACCCGGTGTTCCTCGAGCGGCTGCGGAACTGGTATGCGCGGCCCACTCCCGCGGTGCTGCCCGCCGTTGGGCACGGCTTTCGAAATCTCTGGGGCGTCGAGGACATGCATGGGCTTGTGTGGGAGTGGACGCTGGACTTCAACTCAGCGCTCGTCTCGGGCGAGTCTCGCGGCGACGCCTCGCTCGAGCGGTCGTTGTTCTGCGGCGCGGGTGCAAGCAATGCTGCAGACTTCTCAGACTACGCGGCCTTCATGCGATTCGCCTACCGGGCGAGCCTCGAGGCTCGCTACGCCACCTCCGGGCTGGGCTTTCGGGGCGCGCGTGATTTGCCGGGTGGCAAGTGGGACTCACGATGACGCGCGTCCGAAAGTGCCTGAGCTTCCTCACCACACTTGCCGTGCTGACGGGAACGTTGGTCGTGTGTTCCTGTGAGCGCAGGGGCCCGGATCATGATTCTGCCGTCGTGGCATCTGGAGAGCCGGGCAGGCTCAAGGCGGATCGCCTCCGCGTCGCGCAGGCCTCGCTGTTCGAGTTGGACTTTCCGCTCACGGATCGCGATGGACGCATCCGGCACATGAGTGACCTGCGCGGCGCTCCGTTCGTCGCCAGCATGATGTACACGAACTGTACGTCGATCTGTCCGCGAGTGCTCGCCGATCTGCAGGCGCTGGAGAAGGCCCTGCCCGAGCGCGAACGCGCCAAGACGCGTTTCGTTCTCTTCTCCCTGGACCCTGAGCGCGACACGCCCATGGCGCTTCGGCGATACGCGACCGAGCATGCTCTGGACCCCGCACGCTGGATCCTGCTTGCAGCCGGGCCCGACGACATGCGAACGATCGCGGCGGTGTTGGGTGTGCGCTTTCGTCCCGAGGGAGGTGGCGAGATCGCCCACTCTGCCGTGATCGCTGTCGTGGATTCGGGCGGTGTCGTCCGCCATCTGCAGACTGGCCTGCAGCCGGACATGGCACCACTCCTGGGCGCCATTGCGCGCTGCCTGTGAACCCACTCCCCGCTGTTCACCCGCTTCCCTGACGAGGTCTCCCCATGATCATGACTCGGCTCGCGCACCGAATAGTGGCCGGGCTGTTCTGGGCCACACTCGCGATTCCCATCGTCAGCTCTGGTCCCAGCCACGCCCAGGGCCGTATCGCAGGGGTGGCGTTCGCCGATGCGGCGTGGAATGTTTCGGGCTACCGTGCCCCGGACAGCCTCGCGTTCCGTTTCCGGCGAGTGCAGTTCACATTCGACAATGATCTGGACTCGCTTTTCGCGATTCGCTTCCAACTCGAAGTCGATGAAAGCGATGTGACTTCCAAGGGCAGGAGCGCGGCCTACCTCAAACAGGCGTGGCTGCGCCGATCAGGCCTTGGCATGGTGGGCGATCTTTACCTGGGCCTGCAGCCCACCCCGCTCGCGGCCCTGGCAGAAGGCGTGTGGGGCTATCGTTCGCTCGAGAAGACGATCCTCGACCTGAACGGACTGGGTGCCGTGACGGACATGGGCGTTGCGCTGCAGCGCTTGCCGACGCCGGCGCACTCACTCGGCTGGCATCTCATGGTGATGAATGGCAGTGGGCTCAAGCCCGAGAACAATAACTCGAAGAAGGTCGCGCTCTCTGTTCCCATGCGGAAGAACGCTTGGGTGATCGAGGGAATGATGGACTTCGAAGGCGAGCCGGGCCCGCGCGACAAGTGGACAGCAAAACTGTTCGCCGGCTGGCAGAAGGGCGCGAATGCATTCGGCCTCGAAAGTTTTCGCCGGGTGAATGCTGCCGCGGGAATCGCCGGCGTGGATGTCGTCCCACTTGGAGTGAGTAGCTTCATGCGCATGGCGCTGCGCGATCGGTGGCACGCGGTCGGCCGCGTCGACTGGTTCGACCCAGACCGCAAGGCTGAGGGTGCGGGCTACCGTGAGCTGTTCTTCATCGCCGCACTCGACTACATGCCTCACGCGAGCGTGCACGTGATGCCCAACGTGCTGGTGCGTCGTTACGCCCGAAAGTCCTCGGCCGATCCGGAGCGCGACACCGATGTGACGGTGCGCCTGACGCTCCACTATGCCTACCGCTGAACGCTCGGAGTGGACCGTTCAGCCTAGGGGGAACTCCGAGTCGTGTCCGCTGCTGCTGCGAAGTGCGGCCGGTCCCCCGCGCTCAGCATGCGCAGGGCCTCGTCGATCTCCTGGGGGCCCAGAAGGCACGCCGACGAGTCCTCGGGCAGCCGCTTCCAGGGTGCACGCTTCCCCCATGCCCATTCCCCGAACACCACCACGGGCGTGCCGGTGGCAGCAAGCTTCCCATCGGGTGACAGCTTCCACTGGTCGGTCCATGCGTAGACCCACATGGCATCGTGCTCCAGCAGCCGCACGCACGAGTGACTCGCGGGGCGGCCGGGCAGTTCGTATTGGTGCAGCGATACGCCCTCGCGGTTCTCGATGTTCACGCACCAGAACAATTGCCACTCGTCGTCCACGGTGCTGATGCGTTCGCGGTCCTTCCAATTGACATGGTAGCAGCCCGGCGGCGTGGGTTTGGTGCGTCGTCCCGTACTGGTCGGGCCCCACTGCACGAGTCGGCCACTGTCGTACGCGGCGAATGCCTGCAGGCGCAACGACACCAGCACCAGCTTGGCGGTGTCCCGCACGGTGGGCAGCAGCCGCGGGAATGGCGCCAGATCGAGCGAATCACCGAAGGCATCTGGAAGTACCAGCGAGTCGCCGTCGTGGACATGCGCTCGGTCCACGCGATTGAGCTTGAGCGTCTGGGCCCACTGGGCTTCCCCGAGCGAGTCGATCAGCGCGGCAAGGCGGCGCGAGTTGCGGACGCGCACGCGGACATAGCCGATCGGCGGTTGGCCCATCATGCTCACGGAGTCCACCACGACGGTATCGCGGGCGCCGGAATCCACGGGACTCGGGCTGGGCGTCGAGGGTGCAGGAGCCTGCTGCGTCGGGCGTTCTGCGCGCGAGCAGGCGCCAACCTGCAGCGCGAGCATGATCAGGAGCGCGGAGGCGCATAGGCGTCGAGCGGGGAACAGGGGTCGGGGCGGGAGCATGGACGGAGCAGACTGAGGCATCCGCGCGACCGCGGCAACTCCACCGCGGCCGCGTGTTGTCAGCGGGATCGCCCCCGCCTAGGGTCGTGGAATCATGGCGCCACTCGCACGCATTCGTGATTCGTTCACCGCGTCGGTTGCCGGCCTTCCGCGACCCTTCTGGTTCCTGTGGGCGGGTACCTTCATCACGCGCGCGGGCAGCTTCGTGCTGCCGTTCCTCGCGCTCTACCTCACGCAAGTGCTGCACCTCTCGCTCTCCCGCGCGGGCCTGGTGATTGCGCTGTACGGAGCGGGGGGCGCAATCGCCGGGCCCGTCGGAGGGTTCCTCGCCGATCGGGTGGGGCGGCGCTTCACCATGGTGCTGGCGCTAGCCGTCGGCGGCGCGGGGATGATTGCGCTGGGGATGATGCACCGGGTGGAATGGATCGCTTCGACCCTCTTCGTCGTGGCCCTGGTGACCGAGATGTATCGCCCTGCAGCTCAGGCCGCCATCTCGGACATGGTGG
>JANLOU010000461.1:0-2008 GCA_031366735.1 Candidatus Eiseniibacteriota bacterium | reverse complement strand
CGAAGCTGCGGGCTCGGTGATGACCAATAAATACGCCGAGGGATTGCCGCACAAACGATATTACGGTGGCTGCGAGTTCGTGGATGTGGCCGAGGATCTGGCGCGTGAGCGCTTGTTGCAGTTGTTCGGATGCGACCACGCGAATGTGCAGCCGCATTCGGGCGCCTCGGCCAACCTCGCCGCATATCTTGCGGTGAGTGAGCCGGGCGACACGATGCTCGGGATGAGTCTCGCGCATGGCGGACATCTCACGCATGGACACAGCGTTTCCATCACCGGCAAGCTGTGGAAGGCTGTCCAGTACGGGGTTCGCCCCGAAGACGGTCGCATCGACTACGACGAGGTCGAGCGCTTGGCCCGGGAGCATCGTCCGCGGATCCTCGTCGCGGGAGCCAGCGCTTACCCGCGCATCCTCGATTTCGAGCGATTCGGTCGCATCGCAGACGAAGTCGGCGCCACGCTCGTGGTCGACATGGCACACATCGCCGGGCTCGTGGCGGGGGGCGTGCATCCCAGCCCGGTGCCGCATGCGGGCGTCGTGACCACGACCACGCACAAGACGCTGCGGGGTCCGCGCGGTGGCGTCATCCTGTGTCGACACGCGCACGCCGAGAAGATCGACAAGTCGGTATTCCCCGGATTACAGGGCGGTCCACTCATGCATGTGATCGCGGCCAAGGCGGTCTCATTCGGGGAGGCGCTCACACCCGAGTTCCCGCGCTACGCGGAACGCATCGTCGAGAACGCCAAGGCGCTGGCCGTCACGCTGCTGGAGGCGGGCATCGATCTGGTCTCGGGGGGCACGGATAATCATCTGCTCCTGCTGGACCTGCGCCGCCGCAATCTCACCGGCAAGGTTGCGGAAGAGGCGCTCCATCGCGCGCTCATGACGGTCAATAAGAATGCGGTGCCCAATGATCCGCAGAAGCCCTGGGTCACGAGCGGAGTTCGGATCGGGACGCCTGCGTTGACCACGCGAGGGATGGGGGTCGACGAGATGCGCCTGATCGGTGGCTGGATGGCCAGGGTGCTGGATCGCCCCGAGGATGAGCAACTCCAGCGGGAAGTGGCGGGTCAGGTTCGGGACCTTTCGGCCGCGTTCCCGATCTTCAGCTGGCAGCCTGTCCAGCGGGTGGTCAGCCGCGGATAGGGATTGCAGCCTGCCCATCGCGGCGCTGCAGGAAGCGTTGCCGCAGGGGCGTCCCACTCGGGGCGCCCTTGGCATTGCTGCCACAACGGGTGTCATTCATGGCTGGCACCTTTCCTGCAATCCCTTTGCATGCCTCTGCGCACCACTGCGGATCCTGACCCGAAGGACACCATGCTCGACTCCCTGCCGATCCGGGTACTCACCCGCCTCGCACCGGCTTTCGTGCCGGCCCATACACTGCATCGCCGGGCTCTGGCTGCTGCCGCGGCTGGCCTCTACGCGGACGCGGAGCAGTGTTTCGAGGCGGCCGCTGTGGGCTATCGGCAGAGGCTCGCAGTGGAACCCTTGGCGCGCCTGCGGGTGCACCAGTCCATGGTGCGGGCGCGCGCTGCCGGCGACCCGACGCGAGAAGCCGAGCGCATGCTCGAGATCGTGCGCGGCCTCAATCGCCTCGACCAGCTCGAGTCCTTCGCCGCGCCGCATCCGTTGCTGGATGCCCGCGCGGTCCTCTCGGCATGGTTGGATCGGGATGTCCTGCAATCGTCGCAGGACCTACCCAGTGGGCTCGCACCATCGGACGGAGCCGCGGCGACCCGGGCCGCTTGAGCCACGGAAGCCGGAGCGTATTCCCCTTCCGGCCTCGCTCGGGTTAGACTGGCAGCTCGATACGGCCAAGGGATCGGTCGGCGCTCCACGCTTCCAGGAAGGAATGCACGATGGTCGAACCTGAAGTCGCCCGACGAATCGAACGCGCGGGCGAGACGCTCATGCGCGTGCGGGACGAAGTCGGCCGAGCGGTGGTCGGGCAGCGGGCGATGATCGATCGCCTCCTCATTGGGTTACTCACCGGGGGGCATG
>JANLOU010000441.1:0-2639 GCA_031366735.1 Candidatus Eiseniibacteriota bacterium | reverse complement strand
CAGCAGGCGGCCACGGTAGCGGGGGTGGACGCGCATCGCGCGGTGGTCCGGGAGGCGGCGACGGAGCGCGTGGGCCGCGTCGCGACCGGGAGGGTGGCGATGACTGGCGTGCGCATCAGGCGCGGCAGGCGGCCCAACCGGCCGGCGAGACCCTGATGGCGATTGCGCTGCGCAAGGCGATGGAGAAGTCCAAGGCCAAGCAGGGCGGTAACTGAGCAACAGCTTCCTCGCGCGCCCACCCCGGGCGCGCTTCAATCTCACCCGGGAGGCCCGATGGCGGGTACCAAGCGACCTTCATTCCTCAAGCGCCAGAAAGAACAGCAGCGCCTCGCGCGTGCCGTCGAGAAGCGCGAGACCAAAGCTCAGCGCAAGCAGGCCAAAGCGGATGGAACGTTCGAGCCCGAGCCCGAGTTCGAACTGCTGCAAGGCCCCCGCGAGCTGGACGAGTACGGCGACCCGATCTGAGTCTGCGCTAGCGTAGCCGCTTGCGCAGGAAGTCCACCGTGCGAGGCCATGCCTGCTGGGTTGCACGCAGGTTCGCGCCCTCGCGCAGCGACTGCGCGCGCAGGAATCCGTGCCCCGCGCCATCGTAGACATGCGGCTCGTAGAAGCGACCGAGTCGGCTGAGCGCGGCCTTCGCAGGCCCGATCGTGGCGTTGACCCGGGCATCGTCGCCACCGTAATGCCCCAGCACCGGCGCGCGGACCCCCAGGAGCGCGGCACTGTCGGGTGAGACGCCGTAGAAGACGACGGCCGCCTGCGGGGGATCGCTGGAGGCCGCGTACGAGAAACTCCGGCCTCCGCCCCAGCAGAACCCGATGGTGCCGAGCTTGCCGTTCGCGGACGGAATCGTGCGGCTGTACGCGCGCACCGCATCGAGCCGGGTGAGGGTCTCCGCAAGCGTGAGTTGGCGCACGAGCTTCACCACATCGTCGCGCGTCGCGCACGAGTCGGTGCCGCCACCGCCTGGCCCCAGCCCCGAGATCAGATCGGGAGCCACCGCGATGAAACCGTCCGCGGCCAGCTGATCGGCCACGGCGCGCAACCAATCGGACAAGCCATAGATCTCGTGGATGAGTACGACCACACCGGCCTTGTCGCGTCGTTCGGGATAGACCACCCAGGTGCGGATCGGGGGACCGGCGCTGTTGGCGATGTCGACGAACTCGCCATGGCGCGGCGATGCCTCGAGCGCGGCCATGGCCTGCTCCTCGCCCGCGGGCAGCGTGGCGGCATGGGCCGCCAGCGCGCCGACTGCGAGGGATGCCGCCAGACACAGGGCGGTCGTGAACTGCAAGACGCGCATGGAGCCTAACCCTCGCGCGGAGCCGCGAGCGCTCCGGGCAGGGCCATCAAGCCCGAGTCGCCGTTGGTGAGCCGCAGCGCTGGCTCGGATTCCTCGAGATAGGTGTAGCCCGAGAGCCCATCGTCGAACCGGCGCATGAGCAGCGCGGATTCCTCCAGGGTCAGCAGGCCGCGGCGGAGCGCTTCCTCGTTCGCCTGTCGCACTCGCTGCACGAGGTATTGCTTATGATACTGCACATAACCGAGCACTTCGGTGACAGTGTCGCCCTCGACCACATGGTCGATCCGGTAGCCCTTGCCATCGAGTGAGATATGCACGGCGTTCGTATCGCCGAACAGGTTGTGCAGGTCTCCGAGGATCTCCTGGTAGGCGCCCACGAGGAACACGCCCAGGTAGTAGGGTTTGCCATCGAAGGTGTGCAACTCGAGCGTGTTCTTCACATCGCGCAGGTCGATGAACTGGTCCATCTTGCCATCGGAGTCGCAGGTGAGGTCGGCCAGCATGCCTCGTCGGGTCGGGCGCTCGTCCAGCCGATGCAGGGGCACGATCGGGAACAACTGCTTGACCGCCCAGTGGTCGGGGACCGATTGGAATACCGAGAAGTTGCCGTAGTAGGTGTCGGCCAGGCTCTTCTCCAGCCCTTCGAGGTCGTCCGGCACATACTCGAGTTCGCGGATGATCTTGAGGATGGCTTCACAGCAACCCCAGAACAGCAACTCCACGCGGCCGCGACCACGCAGGTCGAGCAGGCCTACATTGAACAGGCTGGTGGCCTCTTCCTTGAGCTGCAACGCGTCGTGGTACGCCTCTTGGAAGTTCTTGCGTGACACGCCATGCCAAGTCTCGGCAAGGCGGTGGATCACGGCATGCTCGTCCTTGCCGATCTCGGGCGCGTTCTGTCCGGCGATCACCTCATTGACATCGAGGATATTGAACACCAGCACCGAATGATGCGCCACGAGCGCGCGGCCCGACTCGGTGAGGATGTCGGGATGCGGCAGGCCCGCGGTCTCGGAGGCGTCCTGGATCGCGCTGACGATGTCGTTGGCGTACTCCTGCATGGTGTAGTTCGTGGAGGAGTGCCAATTGGTCGAGGAGCCATCGTAGTCCACGCCCAGTCCGCCCCCGGCGTCGATGAACTTGAGCTCGGCGCCCGCCTTACAGATTTCGACGAAGATGCGGCCCGCCTCCTGCATGGCGTCCTTGATCGCGCGCACGGCCGAGATCTGGGAGCCGATGTGGAAGTGCAGCAGCTCGAGACAGTCCAGCATGTTCGCGGCGCGTAGCGAGTCGATCAGCATCACGAGCTCGCTGGCCGTGAGGCCGAACTTGG
>JANLOU010000426.1:0-1500 GCA_031366735.1 Candidatus Eiseniibacteriota bacterium | reverse complement strand
AGCGAGCCGATCGTGCTCGACGCGACGGGGAGAACCTCACGATCGACTCGGCGTCGGTGGTGATTCCACTGGGCCAGTCTTATAACTACAATGCGCGATTCATTCCCGGCGCCGCGGGCACTACGCAACTCTCCGCTTCCGATTTGCGCATTCAAGGCTACCACTACAGCCAGGCCACACAAAACGTCGCGGTGAACACACCGACGCTGTATCTCAGCTGGGGCGCCACGGCGAACATCGGCATCGGCCAGTACGACAACCCGACTGTGCAAGCACCAGACAATCAGGTGGCGCCGCTGACCGTCTCGTTCGCGCACCTCAACGCATCGAGTACTACGCCAGCGAGTGTCATCATTCCGACGGCCAGCTACAACAATACCGTCCGCGTGAGCGGCGCCACTGCGGGCACGGACACCATTACTGCGTCGGCCGCCGGCCACAATTCGGTCAAGGGCGCGGTGATCGTCGCGGCGGGACGGGTGGACCCAATCAGCTCGTGGCCGACAACGCTCAGTCTATCCGGAACGGACTCTCTTCTGGTGACGATGTACGCACGTGACCAGAATATTTCGAATATTCACTACGTGACGTCGCCGACCATTTTCACGCTCACCGGAACCGCCAATGTCGGATTCGTCTCCGGAGGTCTCCCGAGCGTGGCGATCACCAGCGTCACAATTCCGGCTGACGCACAATACGTTCAGTTCTGGATCAAGGGTCTCACCGTCGGCACCAGCACCGTGTCAATCGCGAATGCGAATTACACCACATATGCACCCAGCATCACGGTGATACCATGACCAGAAAGATTTCTGTCATCAGTCTTCTCGTGGCGTCAGCGCTGTTCGCTATGACCTCGGAACGCGCCAGCGCACAGGGCACTTCCGCGCCATCCACACCGCCTGTCCCGCACGTTTCACCGAGCCCGCCGCCGCCGAAAACAATTGTCCCAACTTCAGCACCACTGCCAACCGACAGTTCAGTCGCACTCTGCAAAAACGGCACCTGGATCTACAATCCCGGCACTGCCGCCGAATGCGTACAGCGCGGCGGGCTGCTGGTCGCGATGCCCAAGCGTGCCGCAGCTCCACAAGTTATGGCGGCGGCTGCCGTGGTAAGCGCAAGCGTCATCGCGCCGGCGAGAGTTGCATTAGCCCCGCCCGCCACCTCAACCATGCAATGCAAAGACGGCACCTTCCTTTACGGTGCCCCTTCGGCCGACCGTTGCACGAACAATGGCGGACTAGCCGCCATCTTCACCCACCCCACCCCCGCTCCCGCCCGGCCCTCACGCCCCTGAGCGCAGAAGTCGTAAAAGCCGCCATTCAGTGACCGCCGTCACTACTATTTAAGGGCGTATTCCCTTTCGGCCCCGTCCGAACTGCCGTATTCTTGAAGGCTCGGCGCCCTGCGCCGAACTGGCTACGATGCCAGGCGCCTACCAGTCCAGTCTCAAATCCATCTGATGTCACTTCCTGCGCCGCGGGTTCGACGTGTTCT
>JANLOU010000333.1:0-2692 GCA_031366735.1 Candidatus Eiseniibacteriota bacterium | reverse complement strand
GAGCAGTGGGTGGTGCTGGTCGGCAGCGGGGGGGAAGTGCTGGAGCGCGACCCCGCCCCGCAGGTGCCCGATGTCCGGCCGCGCGAAGGGCTGTACCAGATGGGCGAGGAGTTGGAGCCCGAGTTGCGCGAGCGCTGGTTGCAGAGCGCGCGCGAGACACTCGAGGAACTGGCGCGCGAGCGGGAGAAGGAGTGGGAGGTCGCGGTCGGCCGCTTGCGCGATGACGAACTGGAGCGTCTGGGCGCGTTCTTCTCGGCACGCATCGAAGAAGAGGAAGAGCGCCAGCGCCGGCGCACGAACCATGACGAGCACGAACTCGAGCACGGCGACGCCACCCAGCTCAAGCTGGAGTGGGAGCGCCGCGCGGCCGAGGTGCGCCAGCGCTGGGAGATGCGCACCGAGGTGCGCCTGTGGGGCTTGGAAGAGTGGTCGTGGCCGGTGGCCGACCTGGAGCAGGAACTGCGTTCGGGAGCGGTCCATGTGAAGCTCAAGGTCCTTGTGGATGTGGCGAGGGGGCGCCCGGCCCTGCCGAACTGCCCGACCTGCAAGGCGCCGGCCGAGATGCTGGTGCGTGCCCGGGGCCATGTGGCCTGCGCGAACTGCGCCGATCGCTGACGCATCGGCTTGACGCCATCCCCAGCGCTCGCTTACCGTTTCATGTCCTTCGCATCGTCTGCGAGCCAGTCTTTCCGTACCCTTCCCGAGGTCCGCACCGGAGGTTCCTCTTGTCGCTGGAATCGCGTAAGAACACGATCGACGATCCGGGTCACGACCTGATCGACCAAGTGACCAGCTTCGGCGACCGCTATGGGCGCATCGTGGTCGTCGCCATCGTGGCCATCGGCGCCATCGCCGCCGCGTCGTACTTCGTGCTGCAGTCCAAGGCACGGCAGGACAACACCGCCTCCGAAAAGCTGACCGAAGCCAATAAGCTGTTCTGGGAAGGCGATTACGCTCGCTCGCGCACGACGGCCCAGGAAGTCACCAAGCTCTACGGCGGCACTCCGAGCGGGGTTGATGCGCTGCGCATCTCCGGTGACGACGCGTACTGGAAGGGCGATTGGAAGGACTCGATCAAGGATTACCGCGAGTATCTGAAGCGCAGTGGTTCGGGCCCAGTGGCCGACGCAGTGCGCCGCAGCCTCGCGTACGCCCTCGAGAGCGACAAGCAGTTCGCCGAGGCAGCCAAGACCTACGACCAACTGGTGGGCGTGTTCGAGCGCGAGTCGAGCGGCGAGTTCCTCGCCAGCAGTGCGCGCTGTTACCTGACGCTGGCCAAGCCGGACGAGGCCAGGCAACGCCTGCAGCGACTGGTGGATGAGTTCGGGGAGACCAGCTACGCGATGCGCGCCCGGATCACTCTGGGCGAACTCGAGGCCTCCAAGCACTGATTCCTCGATCGAACCGACGCGGCCCGGTTCCCCTGGATGGGAGCCGGGCCGTTTTCATGCCATCTGCATCGTGCGGTAACTGGTTAGTTTGTAATAGGATATGGCTGCGTATCTCAGGCATCGCATGAGGTTGCCTTGGAGCACGAACGGGGCTGCTGGGCGTACCGGAATGGCTGACCACGACCGTGGTATTGCTGGTTCCGTGCTTGTCGCATAATATCTATTATGTAAACCAGACCCTATGGACAGTCGTCCCGCGTGTTTCCAACCCGCTTCAGACCCCGCGACTTCCCCCACTCGCCCCGCGGCGCTCCACTCATCAGGCGGCTCCGCCCGCCTCAGCCTGCCCCGACCACCACATTGAGTAGCTTGTCGCGCACATGGATGATCTTCTTGATCTGGGCGCCATCCGTGTACTTCTGCACGCGTGCGTCGGCGAAGGCGGCTGCCTGGACGGCGTCCTGCGCGGCGCCCCGCGGCAGCTCCAGCGTGGCCCGGAGCTTGCCGTTGATCTGGACCGCCACGGTCACGGTGTCCTCGACGCACAGCGCTGGATCATGTGTCGGCCAAGTGGCGTACGCCAGCGTGTCGGCGTGGCCCATGCGGCTCCAGAGTTCCTCGCCCAGATGCGGTGCGAATGGCGCCAGCAGCAGCAGGAACGGCTCGAGCAGCGCGCGCGGCCGTGCTTCGGTCTTGTTGACCTCGTTGACGAACACCATCATCTGCGCGATCGCGGTGTTGAACTTGAGCGCGGTCAGATCCTCGGTCACCTTGGCGATGGTCTGGTGCAGCACGCGCTGCAACTCGAGCGAGACTTCGCCCTCGGTGAAGGCGACCTGACCTGCCTCGTTGGTGAACAGCCGCCAGACGCGGTCCAGGAATCGCGTCGACCCTTCGACGCCCTTGGAGCTCCACGGCTTGGATGCTTCAAGCGGACCCATGAACATCTCGTACACGCGCAGCGCGTCAGCGCCGTACGCATCGATCATGTCGTCGGGGCTCACCACATTGCCGCGTGACTTGGACATCTTGACGCCATCCTCACCGAGGATGGTGCCCTGATGCACCAGTTTGGCGAACGGCTCGAGCGTGCTGACGACGCCGATGTCATACAGCACCTTGTGCCAGAAGCGCGCGTACAGCAGATGCAGCACGGCATGCTCCGCGCCCCCGACATACAGGTCCACGGGCATCCAGAACTTCTCTTTCGCGGGATCGACCAAGGCGTCCGGATTGCGCGGATCCAGGAAGCGCAGGTAGTACCAGCACGAACCCGCCCACTGGGGCATGGTATTGGTTTC
>JANLOU010000293.1:0-4788 GCA_031366735.1 Candidatus Eiseniibacteriota bacterium | reverse complement strand
CGCAGCCACCTGGGGCAGCTTCGCGGCGGCGGTGGTCCAGCACCACGGCTCCGGCCCTGCCTCGTTCCTCACGCTCACGGCCACCGGGGGGCTGTGCGCTGGCGCGATCGGCTCACTCTCCCCGCACCGCCGCCTCTTCATGGCGTTCCAACTGCTGATGCTCGCTCCGCCGATTGGAGTGTTCCTCGCGCGAGGCGAGACGGCCACGATGGGTGTGGCCATCATGATGCTGGCCTACCTTGCGTTCCTGATCGGCGTCGGCGCCAAGATCCATGCGGACTTCGAACAGGGCGAGCGCAACACGCTCCTGCTCTCGCAGCACGCGACGGAGCTCGAGCGCGCTCGCGCCAGCGCGGTTGCGGCGAACCGCGCCAAGAGTGAGTTCCTGGCGAACATGAGCCACGAGATCCGGACGCCCATGAACGGCGTGCTGGGAATGACCGAGCTGTTGCTCTCCACTACACTTGACCCCGAGCAGCGCGACCACGCCGACACCGCGCGCAATAGTGCGCTGGCGCTCCTGGACATCATCAATGATGTGCTCGACTTCTCGAAGCTCGAGGCGGATCGGCTGGAGCTCGACCGCACCGCCTTCGATCCGCGCCCGATCGTCGAGGAGGTCGCCGAGCTACTCGCGGCTCGCGCCCGGGCCAAGTCGCTCGAGCTGATCTGCGATATCTCCCCCGAACTTCCACCCGCCATCGAGGGCGACCCGGGGCGCTTGCGGCAGATTCTGCTGAACCTGTTGGGCAATGCCATCAAGTTCACGGAGCAGGGCGAAGTCCACCTCTCGCTCCGTCTGCTCCGCAGCGAACGGGACAGCGCAAGCCTGCGTTTTGCGGTCCGCGACTCGGGGATGGGCATTCCCGCGGACCGCCAGAGCGCGGTATTCGAGAGCTTCACGCAAGTGGATGGCAGCACCACGCGACGATTCGGTGGGACCGGATTGGGACTGACGATCTCTCGCCAGTTGGTGGAGTTGATGGGCGGAAAGCTCACGCTCCAGAGTGAACTGGGTGCGGGCAGCACATTCTCCTTCGAGCTCACCTTCCCGCTCGCCATCGCCGAGCGCACGAGCGGCGGAGCCGCTGAACTGGCGGGGCGCCGCGTGCTCCTGGTCGAGGACCATCCCGTGAGTCAACTGGTCATGGCCCGCTGGCTGCATTCATGGGGGGTCGTGGTCATTCCTGCAACCTCTGCGGAGCAAGCATTGGAACTGCTGCGAGGGCCGCAGCCTGCTTCGTTCGATGCCGTGGTGATCGATCAGGGATTGCCCGGCATGGATGGTCAGAGCCTTGGCGCCGAACTCCGGCGCACCGGCGTGACGCTGCCGCTCCTGTGGATCTCGGGTGCAGAACGCCCCGTCGATCGCGAACGCCTCAAGCAGTTGGGTTTTCGGGCTTTCGCCAGTAAACCGATTCGGCGGGATGCATTCGCGCTCGCGCTCGAGACGACGCTGGGGATCGGGTCCGAATCTGCGGACCGCACTCCGGCCGCGACCTCCGCCCCGATCGTCCTGCGTTCGGGATTGCGCGTGCTACTGGTCGAGGATAACGCGGTGAATCGCAAGGTGGCGGTGCGCCTGCTCGAGAAGAAAGGTGTGAGTGTGACTCAGGCCATGAACGGACTGGAGGGTGTACAGGCCTGGCGTTCGGGCGGGTATGACCTCGTGCTCATGGATGTGCAGATGCCGGTGATGGACGGATTCGAGGCCACGGCCGCGATTCGCGCGCACGAGCGCCAGCACGGGGGCAACACCCCCATTGTGGCCATGACCGCACATGCCTTGAGCGGAGATCGCGAACGCTGCCTCGAGGCGGGAATGGATGATCATGTCACCAAGCCAGTGCGGGCGGAGAGTCTGTATGCCGCCGTGCTGCGCTGGACGGACCGGAGTGAAGAGTCACGGGCCGCCTGAGCGGGCGGTCTGTCACCACGAGGGGGAGAGCATGTCGGTCGAGTTCGATTACACGCAACTGGACGCCATCACCGGTGGGGACGAGGAGTTCGAGCGCGAGGTGCTGCAGGAATACTTGAACTCAGCGCCGAACGATCTCGGCAAACTCCGCGAGGCGATCGGCAAGGCGGATGCCGCCGCCACCAGCGCCGCGGCGCATGCCTTGAAGGGAGCGAGTGCCACGATCGGCGCCAAGAGCTTTGCGGCCATTGCGCTCGAGCTGGAACACGCGGGAAAACACAACGAACTCGCGAATGCGCCCGCCGCATTGCAGCGGCTGTGCGCGGAGTTCGTGGATCTCGAAGTGCTCCTGAAAGCGCGCATCGCGAAGGCCGCATGAGCGCCGTGGAGCATGGCTTTGGCTGGAACCAACTAGCTGAGTTTCTCGGCGATGCTCTTGGCCTGCAGGAACAACAGTAAGTAGTCCCTGCCGCCGGCCTTACTGTCCGTGCCGCTCATATTGAAGCCCCCAAAGGGGTGGCAGCCCACCATCGCACCCGTGCACTTGCGGTTGAGGTACAAGTTGCCGACGAAGAATTCCTCGCGCGCGCGTTGAAGCTTGGCCGCGTTCTTCGTGAAGAGTGCCCCGGTCAGCCCATACTCCGTGTTGTTCGCGATGCCCAGCGCGTCGTCAAAGTCCTTGGCACGGATGATCGCGAGCACCGGCCCGAAGACCTCCTCCTGCGCCAGTCGTGCCGTCGGCGCGATGTCGTCGAATACCGTGGGCTGGACGAACCAGCCTTCGCGTCCCTCGACTGGCCCGCCGCCCAACAGCAACTTGCCCTCGCGCTTGCCCACCTCGATGTACGACAGGATCGTCTTCATGGCACGCTCGCTCGCCACGGGCCCGATGGAGACCCCGTAGGTTGCCGGGTCGCCCACGCTCACGAACCTGGGAATGGCCGCCAGGAGCTTCTCGACGAAAGCATCGTGCACGGACTCCACGACGATCGCGCGCGAGCACGCCGAACACTTCTGGCCGCAGAATCCGAACGCGGCCTGGGCCACACCCATCGCGGCCGCATCCAGATCCGCCTCATCGTCGATGATGATGCCATCCTTGCCGCCCATCTCGGCCACCACCCGCTTGAGCCAGAGCTGTCCTGGCTGCACATCCGCGGCGAGCTTGTTGATGCCGATACCGACCTCCTTGGAACCCGTGAACGAGATGAACCGGGTCCGCGGGTGTCGCACGATCGTATCGCCCACCACCGCGCCGCCGCCCGAGATGAAGTTGAGCACGCCCGGGGGCAACCCCACCTCTTCCATGAGCGCGAAGAACTGCCAGGCGATGCCCGGCGTGTCGCTGGCCGGCTTGAGCACCACGGTGTTGCCCGCCACCACGGCTGCCGTCGCCATGCCCACACAGATCGCGAGGGGAAAGTTCCATGGCGGGATCACCGCGCCCACACCGATTGGCAGGTACACCATGGTGTCCTTCTCGCCGGGCATCTGGTGCAGAGGCTGCGGCGCGTCATAACGCAGCATCTCGCGGGCGTAGAACTCCATGAAATCAATGGCCTCCGCGGTATCCGCGTCCGCTTCGTTCCAGCTCTTGCCGATCTCGAGCACCATCCAGGCAGAGAAGAAGTGGCGCCGCGCTTTCATGCGCCGCGCCGCCTCGATCAGATAGGCCGCGCGCTCGGCCGCCGGCACGCGGCTCCAGCGCTTGAATGCTTCGAACGCAACTTCGACGGCGTGGGCCGCCTGCTCCGCAGTGCCACTCTGGAATCGCCCCAGCACTTCGGAGGGTTTGCTGGGATTGGTGGAGTCGAAGGTCTTCGGCCCCTGATGCCGTTCCCCACCAATCACGAGCGGGTATTCGGCACCGAGGCTGGCGCGCACCTCGGCCAGTGCCTGCTCGAACGCCGCGCGATGCTCGGGCTGCGAGAAATCCACATAGGTGGTCGGCGAATAGTCGGGCAGCGTCTGGAGCGAGACCGGCGCAAGGTGGCTGGCGGCGACGGGATTCATGCGTCCTCCGTGGGAAGCAGGCGCGTCACGCGATGGACTGCGCGGGCCGTGAATGGCTGCGGGAACGCTCGTAGTCTAGCCGAACGGCTTGCGAGGGCAAGAATGCCACCGGTGTTTCGCTCGCTCGCTGGCCGACGATCCCGCCTCGCCTACTGGGTCAGCGCGACTCGTTGGACGCGGACCGCACCGCCTGTGCTGAGGCGCGCGAAGTAAAGCCCCGCGGCCAATCGGGAGCCGCGATCATCGCACCCGTCCCACAACGCATCATGCGGGCCTGCCCCCATTGAGCCATCCACCAGCGTGCGGACACGCCTGCCGGAGGGATCCATCAACACGAGTTCGGCGCGTCCTGACGCCGGGAGCGAATAAGCGAATCGGGTTGTGCCATGCGACGGATTGGGCCGAGCAGGCGAGAACTCCAGCGCGACAGCGGGGTTGCCCGGCGCATCAAGCGTCCCCGTATATCGGATGATCCGCACCTGGCCCGTGTTCGGCGCATAGTTCAGACTTTGCCGGACATACCAAATCGAGCCGTCGGGCGCCACGAGCGCATCGGAGATCTGGCCCGCACCGGTGGCCCACTCGGTCGCCGTCGGCTGGCCGAGCGCGGACTGCAGCAACCACAAGGCGCCATCCCAGGACAAACGGCGGATCCACCCCGAGTAGTAGTCCGCGAAGAAAATATCGCCTTCGTATTCGAGAGGGAATCGACCCGCGCCGAGATTCGCCCGCCGATAAACGCCGAGGCTCACGACAGAGGCCGAACCCGCGCTGTGATCATAGGTGAAGATCGGAGCAGTGAACCCACTGCTCACCGCCTGGCTGCAACTGGTGAACGGCAGCTCGCCCTCGTACAG
>JANLOU010000292.1:0-22105 GCA_031366735.1 Candidatus Eiseniibacteriota bacterium | reverse complement strand
CCCCCCGCCGCGCTCACCCTCCGGGGGGGCGCCATGGGGCGGGGGCGGTCGCGGCTCCACCCCGGCGCCCGGGGGCCGTGGGGGAGGGGGCCGCGCCCCTGTTATCCTGCGGGCCTTCGACAGGAGGGACGATGGCCTCATTCGGGCGACACATGCTCGAGCATTGGACGCTCGATCCGCGCATCACCTATCTCAATCACGGGACCGTTGGCGCAACGCCCCGCGCGGTACGCGCGGCGCAGCAGATCATCTGCGACGAGATCGAGAGCCAGCCCGCGCGCTACTTGCTCCGTGAGTTGGCCGATGTGAAACAGTTCGCGCTCCGCGTGCAGCCGCGCCTGCGCGTTGCTGCGGAACGGGTCGCCGCATTCGTGGGTGCGCGCAGCGACGATCTGGTGTTCGTGAGCAACGCCACCGAGGGCGTGAACGCGGTGTTGCGCTCGCTCGCGTTCGCCCCGGGCGACGAGATCCTGCTGACCGATCACGGCTATGGCGCGGTGTGCCATGTGGCAGGGCATGTCGCAAGCCGAGCCGGCGCCGTGGTGCGCGTGGTGGAGCTGCCCTTCCCGGGCATCACCTCGGCGGGCGTCGTCGAAGCGATTGCCGCGGCATTCACGCCGCGTACGCGAGTGCTGGTGGTGGATCACATCACTTCGGGAAGCGCCCTGATACTGCCCGTCCGGGAGATCGTGGCGCGAGCGCATGCTGCGGGCGTGCGTGTCCTGGTCGACGGCGCGCATGCACCCGGGGCGCTCCCGCTGGACATCCCCGCGCTGGGCGCGGATTGGTACACGGGGAATCTGCACAAATGGGCGATGTCGCCGCGCAGCAGCGGCATCCTGTGGGCTGGCCCCGTGGCCCAGCGGGAGCTGCATCCGCCCGTCATCTCGTGGGGTTATGGGCTGGGTTTCACGCACGAGTTCGATCTGACCGGGACCCGCGACCCCTCGGCCTGGCTGGCCTCTCCCGCGGGAATCGAGTTCATGCAGGGGTTGGGGCTCGACGAGATGCGGGCCTACGACCATGCGTTCGCGTGGGACGCCGCCCGGATGATGTGCGACCATTGGGGAACCACGCTGCCGGCCGAGGAGGCCATGGTGGGAACGATGGCCACCTTCCCCTTGCCGCTTCGCTTCGGGACCACTGTTGAAGATGGACAGCGGCTCAAGGACGCACTGCTCTACGATCACGATATCGAGGTCCAGGCCCACGGGTTCCAAGGGCGGGTATGGATGCGGATCTCGGGACAGGTCTACAACGACAGCTCCGATCTCGACCGCCTGATGCGCGCGGTGGAGTCGGTGGCTTGACTCGTTTCGGAAAGAGGCTGGGATGGCACTGACGCTCCAGGCATTCGTGAATGGCGAAAATCGCACATGGGAATTGAGCGGCGCGCCCCTGCGCGCAGGACGCTCTTCCAGCAATGGTGTGCAACTGCTCGATGGCACCGTATCCAAGGAGCACGCGGAGTTCGCCGAGGCGGGCGGGCGCTGGACGGTGCGCGACCTGAGCAGCCGCAACGGCACGCGCGTGAATGGCGTGGACGCGACCGCGCCACTCTCGATCGTGGCGGGCGACACGCTCGAGATCGGTCATGTTCTCCTGCGCGTCTCCAGTGGCGAGGAAGTGCGCACTCAGTTCAGCGAATCCAAGGGGCTGGGCTCCAGCATGCGGCTGCGCGTTGCCGATGTGCTGCAGCGTTCGTCCGAGAACACGAACGCTTCGATGCAGCTGGTGAAGCTGTTGTCCAAAGCGGGCGCCCTGCTGGTGCTACCGCGACCGCTGCGCGAAACCTGCGAAGAGCTCTTGCGATTCGTCGAAGAGGCCATGCCGGCCAGTCGCTTT
This sequence comes from Candidatus Eiseniibacteriota bacterium, assembly GCA_031366735.1. Taxonomy (GTDB): domain Bacteria; phylum Eisenbacteria; class RBG-16-71-46; order RBG-16-71-46; family RBG-16-71-46; genus CAIXRL01. Next base: position 20,260 of record JANLOU010000292.1, on the reverse strand, counting down.
GTGATGCTGCTGCGCGAGAAGCCGGGGGTGGAGCCCACCCCGATTGCGTCGCGACGGGCGGGCGGGCGTCCGGTGAACCCGAGCGAACCGTTGGCTCTATCGCAGACCATCATGCGCACCGTGCTCGACGACAACACCGCGGTGATCACCGGGGATGCGCTCAATGACCCGCGTTTCATGGGGCAGAACAGCATCATCGCGCAGGCGATCCACAGCGCCATGGCGGTGCCACTGTTCGACAACCAGCAGGTGCTGGGCGTGCTGTATGTGGACAGCACCGACCCGCGCGTGCTCTACGGGCAGGAACAGCTGGAACTATTGACGCTGCTCGGCAACATGGCAGCGGTCAAGATCACGAATGCCCGCTTGATCGAAGCGGACGCCGCACGCCAGCGGTTGGCGCAGGAGCTGTCCACGGCCACGCGTATCCAGGAAGCGTTGCTCCCCCCGGCGCCCAACGATTGGGCGGGCTGGACGATGCATGCGCGTCTGGAAACCTGCTATGAAGTCGGCGGCGACCTGTACGATTTCCATCGTCGCGACGACGGGATCCTGGTGGTCATGCAGGGCGATGTCTCGGGCAAGGGGATGGGCGCCGCCCTACTCATGTCGTCGGTGCTGTCGACCGCGCGGGTCCTGTACGATGTCTGCGACGACCCCTTGGCGCTGATCCGGCGACTCAACACCGTGACCTATCGCAGCACGGACGCGGGCAGCTTCATCACGATGTTCGTGGGTTACCTGAATGCCGAAACAGGCCTGTTGCGTTATGTGAACGCGGGCCACCCCGAGCCGCATCTGTCGCAGGGCGGTAAGCTGCGCACGCTGGAAGCAACGGGCATTCCCGTGGGCATGCTGCCCGACTTCCCTTGGACGATGGGCGAGACCACTCTGGAGCGCGGCGAGTTGATGGCCGTGTTCAGCGACGGGATTCCCGAAGCTCAGTGCGGGCCGGACTTCTTCGATTTCGAGCGCGTGGCCGAGGCCATGTCGGCATTCGCCCACGAACCCGAGCTTTCCAAGGTGGCCGATGGGTTCATCGAGCGCATCGATACCTTTGCCGCAGGGGAGCATCGGGCCGACGATGTCACCTTGGTGCTGGTGCGCCGGGGATGAGCCCGCAATTTGCCTCGAGTCGCGTCCCTGCGGCAGAATCTTTGGCCGCAAGGGTAGTCATGGGGAGGTCCGCTGAGGGGCCCGTGTCCCCCTCAGGTGCCCAACCCTTCACCGCAAGGAACACCGGATGATCGCAGCCACCCAGCTCCGCGTCGGCAACCTGATCATGTACAACGGGAAGCCGTGGCGCGTCGCCAGTATGGTGCATCGCACACCGGGCAACCTGCGTGGTTTCGTGCAGGCCCGTCTCGTGAGCATCGACAATGGCTCCAACACCGAGGTGCGGTTCTCGTCCGAGGAAAAAGTCGAGAAGGCTTCGCTGGACCAGCACACGCTGCAGTTCAGCTACAAGGCCGGCGACAACTTCCACTTCATGAATACCGACACCTACGAGATGGTGGAGTTGACGCGCGAGGTGCTGGGCGACAATGCCGGCTACCTCATTGATGGCATGACGATCAACGCCGACTATTTCGACGGCCGCGTAGTGGGGATCGATCCGCCCATGTTCGTGGAGCTCCTCGTGTCCGACACCACGCCCAACATCAAGGGCGCCGCGGTGCAGAACACCAGCAAGCCGGCGATCCTCGAGACCGGACTCGAGGTCAAGGTCCCGCCGTACATCGAAGTGGGCGACAAGGTGAAGGTCGACACGCGCACCGGCGAGTTCGTCGCGCGGCTCTAGGCCGAATGCCCATCGCGCCAGGCACCCGGCTGGGTCCATTCGAGATCCTGTCGCCGCTCGGGGCGGGCGGCATGGGCGAGGTCTGGCGGGCGCGCGACACGCGCCTGCAACGCGAGGTCGCCATCAAGGTGCTCCCCGCGGCGCTCGCCAGTGACCCCGAACGACTTGCGCGGTTCGAGCGCGAAGCTCGTCTGCTCGGCTCGATGAACCATCCACGCATCGGCGGCCTGTAGGGCCTGGAGGATGCGGACGGCGTGCCGGCGCTGGTGTTGGAGTTGATCGAGGGCCCCACGCTGGCGCAGCACTTGGACAAGCAGGGTGCCCTGGCGCCCGCCGAAGCGATCGAAGTGGCGCATCAGATCGCCGAAGCGATGGAGTATGCGCACGAACGCGGCATCATCCATCGCGACCTGAAGCCGGCCAATGTGAAGTTCACCGCGGACGGTACGGTCAAGGTTCTCGACTTCGGGCTCGCCAAGGCCTTGCTCGGCGAGGAAGGCTCGGCCTCGGACCCGCAGGTGTCGCAGTCCCCGACGCTCACGCTGGGGACGCATGCGGGCGTGATCCTGGGCACCGCCGCTTACATGGCGCCGGAACAGGCGCGGGGCAAAGCCGTCGACCGACGCGCGGATATCTGGGCGTTCGGGGTGGTGCTGTTCGAGATGCTGTCCGGCCGACCGCTGTTCGGTGGCGAGACCGTCTCGGACACGATCGCGCGCATCCTCGAGCGTGAACCGGACTGGAACCTGCTGCCGCCCCAGACGCCCGAGCGTGTGCGCGAACTGTTGCGGCGCGCTCTGCAGAAGGATGCGCGCAAGCGGCTTCGTGATATCGGTGACGCCAAGCTCGATCTGGAAGCGGCGCGCCTTGAGGCGGCGTCCGGGTTCATTCCGAGCCGCGCGAACGCTGCGAGGTCCGGATTGCCTCCGCTTGCCTGGGTCGGCCTCGCCGTGTTGATCGCTGCGGCATTCGCGGCGGGTGCATGGATGCGTGGCATGCAGCGGAGTGCAAGGCCCGAGGTCGTCCGCCTCTCGGTGGTGCCTCCGCCCGAGGTATCCATGCGGGGCATCTGGATCTCACCGGATGGCCGAACTTTACTTGCACGCGGCGAGCACCGCACTGCAGATGCCGGCCAAGATCCCGTCCGGGCGCTGTATCGACGCGGTATCGACGAGTTCGAGTGGAAGCCGATTGCAGGAACGGATGATGTGCAGTCCTACGATGTCTCCGCGGACGGGCAGTGGGTGTACTTCCTGGGACCCTTGGTTCGAGGTTCCCCGCAGCAGCAGCTGTCGCGCGTCGCGATCGACGGCAACACACCTCCCACTCGAGTCGCATCGTGGAACCCAAAATGGTTCTCGTGGGATGCCTTGCCTGAGGGCGGATTGGTCGTGTCCATGGGCTGGGATTCCATTGGAATCATCGAACCCGGCGGGACCGCCCCGCGACATTGGGCCCGGATAGGCTGGGATGTGCCGGTGCAGATGCTCGAACTGAATGAATCACTCCCGGGTGGCCATGGGTGTCTTGCGACCGCCTCCTATTACTCGGCGGCGGGCTGGAATGTCGATGTTGTCGCGATCGATCTGAAAACGGGCCGTGTGAACACGATCGAGAAGAATGCTGCCTCCCCCCGATTGACGCCGCAGGGACGGTTGCTGGTGACCCGTGGAACCGCGGTGCTCGCCGCCCCGTTCGATGTGAAGCAGATGCGTCGCACCGCAGAGCCGGTCACGATGTTCGAGGGCGTCCGGATTGGGAATGCGTGGGAGCATGGCTCGATCAATATTTCCGGCGACGGCACGCTCGCGTACGCACCCGGCGCGGTGGATGCGAGCCGCCGGTGGGTGGGTGTGCTGCAACCGGACGGTCACTTCGAGGAGTGGAATGGCGAGCGCCGCGCGTTCGAGGCCGCACCGAGTGTTTCGCCCGATGGCCGGACCGTCGCGGTGACGAGCGTCCCGCCCGGTCAGGCGGTCTACGAAGTGTTGCTGCTCACGCGCGGGCAACTGGGCGTGCGCAGGCTGGCGGCATTCCCGAATGAGGATTGTGTGGCTCCGGTGTTTTCACCCGACGGACACTCCATCGCGTTCCTGCGCCAGGGAAACAACTCCACCGCCGGCGTTTATGTGGCCGATGTCGCCGGGGCCTCCCCGCCTCGCCTCGTGCTCGCAGCGACCAATGGTACCTTCGCGTTCGACACGCCCAGTGGCTGGACACCGGATGGCCGGTCGATCCTTCTGCAATCGCGGGACCGCCGCAAGTTCGGGATCCGCATGCTCACGCTGGGGGACGGTCCCGCGCGCGTGCGTGAGCTGTACTCCAGCGACGGGGACTCCGGACTCCCGACGGTTTCCCCGGACGGGCGGACGCTCGCATTCCTGGATGACGAGACAGGCCGTGCTCAAGCCTATGTTGCGACGCTCGGAACGGATGGTCGTCTGGGCCCGCCTGTGCAGGTCAGTCGCGGTGGGGCCGGCGGGCTGCACTGGCTGCAGGCCGGCCGCACGCTGCTCTATACCACCCCCGCGCGCGTGCTCATGCAAGTCCGTGTGGCAGCCGATCTCAGCTTTTCCCCGCCGGAGGTCCGCGCAAAGCTGGGGGACGATCTGAATCGGCCGGAGGATTTCGGGTTGGCGCCCGATGGCTCGGTCGTGGTCACTCACCGGGCCGAGAACGAGGGGGATGTGAAGCAGTTCGACCTGGTGTTGGGCTTCGACCGCGAAGTCGAGCGGGCGTTGGCGCGCAAACCCAGACGATGAACACTTTGGCCGAGCTCGAGCACTTCATCGCCACGGATCCCGCGCTGTCCACGCTGCTGGCCGAAGCCCGCGCGCGCGAAGATGGCGATCTCACGCACGACACGGCGCACCTGTTGCGCGTCGCCTTGTCGACAGTGCGACTGGGCGGGTACGCGCTCGACGCACGCGAGGCCGTGGCCGCTGCGTTGTTGCACGACGCGGTGAATCCGCCCAAGGATTCCCCGGAACGCCGCTTCGCCAGTGAGCGCAGCGCCGAGCTCGCGCGAGCCCGATTGCCCGAGCTGGGCTTTGGCGCCGAGGCGATCGAACGCATCGCCGATGCCGTGCACGATCACAGTTTTTCGCGCGGAGCCGCGCCGCGGACCGCATTGGGTTGTGCGCTCCAGGATGCCGACCGCCTGGAAGCGTTGGGCGCGATCGGATTGTTGCGCTGCATCTCGAGCGGCGTGCGCATGGGTAGCGGGTGGTTCGATGGCGACGACCCATGGGCGCAACATCGTCCGCTTGACGACGCCGCGTTCAGCCTTGACCATTTCACCACGAAACTCCTGAAGCTCCCTGCCACGATGCGCACCGATGCAGGCCGCGCCGAGGCGCAGCAGCGCGCGGCGTTCCTGTGGGCGTTCATGGTGCAGCTGGGGTACGAGTTGGGCGAAGCACCCCCCGCAAGGCGTTGAATCGCGTTGCGATCCCGCGGGCAATCGGGTGTTGTCGTGAGGGCGGCTGGCGTGCAATGCTCTTCGCCGTGATGCCCAGCCCACATCGGATTCGGCCAGCCCCTCGCGCCCTTCGCGCACTCGTGCTCCTCACCGCGCTGTTGCTCGGCGTGATGAGTCATGGTTGGCATCATTTCGTGGACCATGATTGCGACTCGGGTAATGCCGCCACGCATCACGCGTGCGTGCAGTGCTCGGCGTTGCATGCGGCCACCGAGCCTGCGGCTAACACCACAGCGATTACAGCGGCCCCCGAAGCGCTCGACTTGATCCATGTCATGGATGTAGCGGCGCATGGCCTGCATGCGTCGGCTCCTCGGTCGGCTCGCGCGCCTCCGCTCGCCTGAGCCCCGCGCCGATCCTTGGCGCCAGCACTCGACCGCTCCCACTCCATCGCCCTCCGCGTTGCCGCATGCCGTGCTGTGTCCGGCGGCGGTCCGCGCCGTCTTTCCCGTAGCGGAGATCCCACCCATGCGCAGGCTTCTTCTGGGCGTCGTCGCCGTCGCCCTTTGCACTGTTCCTGTTGCGGCCAACGCCGGCGTGACCAATCCCGATATCTCGCTCATCGGACAACCGCTCATCCACTGGACCGACGCTGCGGGCGACCCGAGCCGCAAACGGCCCGTGCTCGATGCGGGCGAAACCGAGATCGTGTTCGACGCGGCCCTCAATCCCTACGCCCGCGGCTGGGCGACGCTGTCCTTCGCCGAGGGTGGGGCCAGCGTCGAGGAGATCTACTTCACCATGCTGCGCGGGTTGCCTGCGGGGCTCACGCTCAAGGGCGGCAAGTATCGCATGGGCTTTGGTAAGTTGAATATGGTGCATCCACATGCCTATCCCTTCGCGGAGCGATTCAGCGTTCTGGCCGCATACCTGCCGGGCGAGGAGGCGTTCAACGAGACTGGGCTGCAGCTCTCCGCAAGACTTCCGGCCCCCGGCGATATCTCACTCACCGCTTCGATCGACGCATTGCAGGGCGATACTTTTCGCATTCTGCGCCAGCCCTCCCTCGCGCTGAACGATCCGCTCGCGATCGATCCGTTGAACGGCGATCGCACCGCGGAACCCCGTACGGCAGTGCTCGGACGACTGTCCGCATTCCTGCCGGTCAATGTTCGCTCGGGAGTGGAGTTGGGACTGTCGGGGACGCAGGGCACCAACAACGCCGCAGCGGCCACGCGCACCACAGTGCTTGGCGCGGATGTCAAAGCCAAGCTCTGGACCGGCGACGACTCGTTTCTGCTGGTTCAGGCGGAGGCGCTCAAGCTGGACCGCGAAGAGGCGGGCTGGGACGAGGCGTCCGCTGCTTACACCACGACCTCGATCCAGCCGCTCGGGGGTTACCTGTTCGCCGACTTCAGCTGGGCCAAGCGGTATGACGCGGGGGCCTCGTACGAGAGCTTCCAGCGGCCCACCGCCGACAAGACCCGGGACTCGGCGTTCGGCGTGTTCGCAGGACTGTGGCTGATGGAAGAGACCACGGCCTTCCATCTCGAATACCACCGCTTCATGCCCGGCACCCCCGATGGCGCCATCGAGTCGCCCGACGCCGTGAACTCCCTTCGCCTGCGTGTGATCTTCAGCATGGGTCCGCACAAGGTGCACCAGTTCTAGGAGACATCTCCATGTTCCGAAACCTGCTCTTGTTCGTTGTCGCCGCACTGGCGCTGGCCTCCGGGCCAGCGGTTGCCAAAGTGCGCGTGGCTGCTTCCACGAATGACCTTGCCTCGATTGCCAGCCGCATCGGCGGCGACGAGATCGAAGTCTTCGCCATCGCGCGGGCGAACTCCGACCCGCATCGCGTCGAGGCGCTTCCGTCGTACATGGTGAAGGTCTCCCGTGCGCAAGTGTACTTGAAGGTGGGCCTGGGTCTGGACCAGTGGGCCGGCGCCATCATCGACGGATCGCGCAACGACAAAGTGCTCCTGGTGGACTGCTCGAAGGGTGTCCCGGTGCTCGAGCGCCCCACGGGCAAGGTGGACGCCTCGATGGGCGATGTGCACCCCGATGGAAATCCGCACTACTGGCTCGATCCGCGCAATGGGGCAACGATCGGGCAGAACATCGCTGAAGCGCTGACGCGCGTGGATCCCGCCCATGCCGTGCTCTATCGGGCCAACGCCGAGAGCTTCGCCAAGGAGACTGCGGCCAGCTACGAGAAGAATCACGCGCGCGCGGCGCGGCTCGCCTCGAAGGCTGTGCTGACCTACCACCGCTCGTGGTCCTATCTGGCGGATGCGTTCGGCCTCGAAGTGGTGGCCACGGTGGAGCCGGTGCCAGGGATTCCGCCCACCGCAAAGCATCTTGCACTCCTGGTGCAGACCGCCAAGGCGCGGAAAGTCGGGGTACTGCTCCAGGAGCCGTACTTCTCGGCAGAGGCTGGGCGGTTCCTTGTGCGCCAGGCCGGTGTGCGCGTGGTGACGCAATCCTCCGCGTGCGCGGACATCACAGCGGGCAGCTATCTGGCCCACTTCGACAACTTGTTCGATGCTCTGGCGGGAGGGACCGCACCGTGATGGAGGCGCTCCGGCTTCCGTTCTTCCAGACCGCGGCAATCGCGGCGTTGGTATTGGCAGGCATTCACGCCTATCTGGGCTTTCACATTGTCCGGCGCGGGGTCCTGTTCGTGGATCTCGCGCTCGCACAGATGGCGGCTCTGGGTGTGGCCCTCGGCATCGTGCTCGGGCGCGAGCACGACGAAGCAGGGTCCTACCTCTTGGCGCTGGGCATGACCTTCGTGGGCGCAGCGTTGTTCGCGTGGTTACGCGGTCGCTCGCAGCGCGTTCCCCTCGAGGCATTCATCGGGATCGTGTTCGCCACCGCACAGGCCATGGTGTTCCTTGTGCTCGAGCGAAGCCCCTCCGGCCCCGAACACTTGAAGGAAACGCTGGTCGGTTCGCTGTTCACCGTGGACCCCGCGCACATCGGCAAGGTCGCGATGCTCTACGCGGTGGTGGGATTGGCTCACTTCGCGCTGCGCAAGCCGTTCTTCGAGATCACGAACGACCCGCACGGGGCCGAACGCAAGGGCCGCCGGGTGTTCTGGTGGGACTTCCTGTTCTATGCCACCTTCGGCGTGGTGGTCACTTCCTCGGTGCAGATCGCGGGCGTGCTGCTGGTGTTCGGGTTCCTGGTGATTCCCGCGGTCGCTGGGCTCATGGCCACCTCGCGCACCGGCCCGGCACTCGCGGTCGGCTGGGTGTTCGGGTTCACCGCAAGCGTCGTGGGCCTGTTGGGCTCGGTGAAGTACGACATGCCCGCCACGCCAAGCATTCTGGTGACGCTGACCGGGTTGTTGCTGGTGCACGGCGTGGCATTGAGCGTGTGGCGCCGCAGGCCACGGAAATCCTAGCTCTCGCCCACCCGCACCATGGCGAAGAACTCGGTGTTCGTCTTGGTCTTGCCGAGCCGGTCGACCAGCTTGTTCATGGCTTCCTGCGGCGGCATGCCCACCAGCACGCGACGCAGTGCGTGGAAGGTGCCCAGCAGGTCGGGCGGGATCAACTTCTCTTCCTTGCGTGTGCCGCTCTTGGCGATGTCGATGGCGGGATAGATGCGGCGTTCGGCCAGTTCGCGGGAGAGATAGATCTCCGAGTTGCCGGTGCCCTTGAACTCCTCGAAGATGATCTGATCCATGCGCGAGCCAGTGTCCACCAATGCGGTGCCGATGATGGTGAGCGAACCGCCATTCTCGATCTTGCGCGCGGAGCCGAAAATCTGTCGCGGTGATTGCATGGCGTTCGAGTCGAGCCCGCCCGACATCGTGCGCCCGCCATTGCCAGCCGAGGCGTTGTAGGCGCGAGCCAATCGGGTGATCGAGTCCAGCAGGAGCACCACCTCCTTGCCTGCGATGACTTCGGCGGCCACGGTTTCCATGGCCATCTCGGCGGTCTGGATGTGTTCGTCCACGCTCATGTCACTCGAGGCGGCGATCACGATCGCCGGAGTGTTGCGCTTGAAATCGGTGACTTCCTCGGGGCGCTCGTCCACCAGTAGGGCGTACACGGCCACATCCGGATGGTTGTGCGCGATCGAGGCTGCGATGGCCTGCAGGATGCGCGTCTTGCCCGCTTTGGGCGGCGCCACCAGCAGGCAGCGCTGGCCGCGGCCGATCGGCGCGATCAGGTCGATCGCGCGACCCGTGATGTGATCGCCGTACGGCGGGTTGCCCACACCCACGGGCAACTCGAGGATCAGGCGTTCCGTCGGATCGAGAGCAGCTCCTGCCTGCTGAAGATCCTTGAGGATGTCGAGGCCGCGGCGCTGCGGCCGTCCGCCCCCGGTCGTGCCACGGTTGTCGCGTCGCCCGCGGCGGGCGTTGTCGCGCCCGCCATCGCGCGCGCCCTCGCGTCCGCGACGATCATCGCGGCGTCCGCCACCATTGCTGCTGGGGCGCGGCGCGGCCTGCTGGGAGCTCTGTCGCGGGGCGTTGCCCTCGGGGCGTCCACCGCGTCCACGCCGTCTGCGGCGGCGTCCGCGCCCACCCATGTCATCGCCGCCGTCGTCGCGTCGTGCGCCGCCGCCGGGAGTGTCGTTGCTAGGGGTGCCGCTCGTGCTGTTGGTGTTGCTGGTTGCGCTGTCGCTCACGGTAGGGGCGCCAGGTTCTTCTTGATTCACACTGCCTCCATCGCCTGCGCGGAACAAGTCCGCGGGCGAATCATTCTCTGGTCCATCGTTGCCATCATTCTGGTTGTCGGGGGTGCCGCCGGGCTGCATGGGCCGCGGGCTGCGCGTGCGGCGACGACGAGGTCTCATCGACATGGGATCCTTGCGGCGCGCACCTTGCGATGCGCCGGTTCTGGGACTCCGACGCGTGGACGGCGAACGGCTGCCGCGAACACACGCGTTTGGGAACACTGGTGAGCGCTGCCCTTCGTGCACGCCGCGGCTGGCGATCCTCGCCGACCCCGCGTCATGTATCAGGCCATCACTTCTGCTTGCGCTCGACCTTCTTATAGCCAGCGGGCACATCAAAGCTCGCGCCGGCACTGCTTGTCGTGACGCTCAACACGTCGGTCGTGACCGTGAAGGCGGAGCCGGAACCGCTACCGGCCCCTGACGCCATGCTCGACTCGGCCTTCTTCTCCGCAGCCTTGCCGAACTTCCTGCTCAGGAATCCGCCGAGCGCACCACCCACGTCGCCCTTGGCGACCGAGCCCGCCGTGTTGGCGTCGGCCTCCGCGTCTTCCTTCGCTTGCTGCTTCTGCTTGTCCTGGGCCCTCGCCTTGGCCGCGTCGGCCTTGGCGTCGTCCCGATGGGCTTGTTGTGCGGGCGTGAGGCCCGAGCCCATGTCCATCGTCATCGTGCTGCGCACCGCCATGCCCTTCATGTCCTTCATCTTCGCCGCGATCTCGCGGACCGCGTCCCCGTGCATGGCCATGAGGCTCGAGGCCATGCTGCGCATCTGCGGGTCCATGCCCATCTTCTCGGCCCAGCGGCGGTAGTAGGCGGCGACTTCGCTCTGGCCTGGGACCTGCGTCGAATACCAGCCGTCCAGCTTGATCGTGTACGAGCCGGCCGTTTCGCCGCTCTTGCCATCCTTCGGCACCGCCGTGAGCGTGATGATCCACTGCTCCGCGTCGAATCCGTTGATCCTGTCCCGCTTGCCCGTGCGCTGGACATCGACTTTGAAGTCCACCTGCATGTCCTGCTGTGGCTTGGCGCTCGTCGGTTGCTGCTTCTCGGCCCGCGCCTGCGCTGCGGCTTTGGCCATGGCCTCGCGCATCTCGGCGAAGGTCAGTTCGGTGTACTGCTGCTTGAGATGGTCCAATTCCCAAATGAGTTCTTCGTCCAGTCGCGTGATGGTGCTGGTCGAGCGCGGCTTGCCGGCGAAGGTCTTGAGTCGGCCCGTGTAAGTGTACTGCTCGTCTTCGCGTCCTTTGTCCCGCGCGATGATCCGAGTCGCCGTGGTCGTGCCGTTGCCGAACCCACCAAGGCCAGACGACACCGTTCGCTCCTGAACCGTCACATCGGCGCGGGCCGGTAGGGCCAGCACGAGCGCGGCACACGCTGCGAACAGCACGCTGCGTGAGGAGGCTCGGACGCCCGAGGCGTCCTGCATCCGGTGGATCAAGGTTCCTCCGTGAGGAAGTTGGCGCGCTACTTCAGCGCGGCCACATCGTTTCTGCGACCCCGGCGCGCGCATTGCTCCAGCGCGCCATCACGAACAGCAGGTCGGCAAGACGATTCAGGTAACGCACGATCCGTGCATCCACGGAATCGTTTTCGGCCAGCGCCGTCACGCGGCGCTCGGCGCGCCGGCAGACCGTACGCGCCAGATGCAACTGTGCGGCGAGCGACGTGCCGCTCGGCAGGATGAACCGTGTGAGGGGTTCAAGCTCCTGTTCGAGACGGTCGATGTGGCGCTCGAGCCCGGCGATATCATCATCGGCCACGCGCGAGAGTTTCTCCAGCATCGAAGGATCCGTGGTGGCGAGTTCTGCGCCCACCTGGAAAAGGGCCGACTGAATGTCCGCCAGCAGCTCGCGGAACCAGCCCTCCGCGTCGTGTGCTCCCGCCACGCCCAGCGCGGCGTTCAGCTCATCGACACTCCCATACGCCTCTACCCGCGCATCGTGCTTACGGACCCGGCTCGAACCCAACAGCCCCGTGGTGCCGTCGTCCCCGGTACGCGTGTAGATCTTCATCGCGAGCAGGAGTGTACGCACACCCGGGCGGACAATGCCAATTGGGAATCGAGGGCCTGTTCCGGGCATCATGGAGAACCCCTGCATCGGCGGCAGGCCTTGCGGCATCCGAACGCAGGCGTTGGGTTGTGCCCTCGCCCGTCCTCCGAGCTTTCCCCCGGCAGCAACACTCTATATGGAGAGTACCCCCCTCATGGCGTTGGATCACTTCGTCTCACTCGGCCGCTCGGGCCTGCGCGTCTCGCCTTTGTGCCTGGGCACCATGACCTTTGGCGAGGATTGGGGTTGGGGCTCCAGCGTGGACGAGAGCGAGGCCGTGCTCGAACGCTACCTGGCGCTGGGAGGCAACTTCATCGATACCGCGAACATCTACACCCGAGGACATTCCGAGAAGATCCTTGGCGATTGGTTCGCGAAGCACCCGGGCAAGCGCGATCGCATGGTGGTCGCCACCAAGTTCATGGCAACGCTGTATCCCAACGATCCCAACGCCGGCGGCGCTGGCCGCAAGGCGATCACCGCTGCGCTCGAGCAGTCGCTGCGTCGCCTGCGCACCGATCATGTCGACCTGTATTGGATGCATGTGTACGACCGGTTCACGCCGATCGAGGAGACGATGCAGACGCTCGACGATCTGGTCCGAGCGGGCAAGGTGCGCTATATCGGCTTCTCGGACACGCCCGCCTGGAAGGTGGCCGAGGCCCAGACCATGGCGCGCCTGCGCGGGTGGACGCCGCTGGTCGCGCTCCAGATCGAGTATTCGCTCCTGCAGCGCACGGTCGAGGGCGAGTTGATTCCCGCCGCGCTCGATCTGGGACTCGGGGTCACCCCCTGGGGGCCACTCGCTTCGGGCGCCTTGTCGGGCAAATACACGCGTGCCGATCACGGAAAACACCAAGCAGGGCGCGGCGAATGGACCACTGGGCGGCTCACGGACTCGACCTACGACTTACTCGAAGCGCTCGGCGCCATCGCCAAGCAGCATACGACCACCACCGCTCGCGTGGCGCTGGCGTGGCTGCAGGCGCAGCCCGGCGTCACCAGTCCGATCATCGGCGCGCGCACGCTCGCGCAACTCGAGGACAATGTCGGCGCGCTGCAACTGCGGCTCACGCCCGCTGATCTGGCCACCCTTTCGAGCATGACCAAGCCTGCGCTCAACTTCCCGTACGATTTCGTGCTGGGGGCGGGCAACTTCGCTTACGGCGATACGAATGTGGACGGGTTCCAGCACGAACGCCGACCGTTCGCGCCGGCAACCCTCGAGCAGGTGTATTGACCATGCAGACACGACGATTGGGCACACAGGGGCTCGAAGTCTCGCAGTTGGGCCTGGGCTGCATGGGGCTGACATGGGCCTACGGCGCGGCCGATCCCGATGAGGCCACCGCGACCGTGCAGCGGGCGGTCGAGCTGGGGGTGACCTTCTTCGACACCGCCGAGATCTATGGTCCGTGGAATAACGAGGAACTGGTGGGGCGGGCGCTTGCAGGAGTGCGCGAGCGCGTGCTCATCGCGACCAAGTTCGGGTTCTCGATCGACGCCGAAGGGCAGACGCGCGGGCACGACAGCACGCCGGCGAATGTGAAGCGCGCGTGCGAGGGTTCGCTGCGCCGGCTCGGGGTGGACCACATCGATCTCTATTATCAGCATCGGCTCGATCCCGCAGTGCCCATCGAGGACACCGTCGGCGCCATGGCGGAGCTGGTGCGCGAGGGCAAGGTGCGCTACCTCGGGCTGTCCGAGGCGGGCGTCGGCACGCTGCGCCGCGCTCATGCGGTGCACCCGATCTCGGCGCTGCAGACCGAGTACTCATTGTGGACGCGGGATGTCGAGGACCACGAACTGGCCGCGTGCCGCGAGTTGGGTATCGGATTCGTGGCGTATTCGCCGCTGGGTCGCGGATTCCTGACGGGCGCCCTGCCCGCGCCCGAGGCATTGGCCCCGGACGACCGCCGCCGCCAGCATCCGCGGTTCTCGCCCGAGAACTGGCAGCAGAATCAGGTCATCGTCGAGGCGGTGAAGTCCCGAGCCGCCCAGAAAGGCTGCGCTCCGGCCCAATTAGCGCTGGCCTGGGTGCTGGCCCAGGGCGACGACATCGTGCCCATCCCGGGCACCAAGCGTCGCCGTTGGCTGGAGCAGAACATCGGCGCCACTCAGGTGAACCTCGACGACGACGACCGATTGTGGTTCGAGACCATGGTCCCCAAGGGGGCCACCGCGGGGCTGCGTTACCCCGAGGCGCTCATGGGGGCGCTCGACACGGGGCGTTAGGCTTGCGCGGAAATGGGTTGTGGGCCATATTCACTGCCCCTTTTGACGCGCGCAGTTCACGCACTTCGAGCGAGAGCCCATGCCCGTTCGCGACGCCCTTCCCGCTGTACTTCGTGGTGAACTTGGCGCCGATCTCAAACCTGAGACCCGCGCCGCACTCGAGCATCTTGCGCACGACGCGCAGAGCGAGAAGAAACTCGCCTCCGTCCGCGATGAGCTCGGCAGCCGCCTCAAACAGCCCGCCCCCGCGTGGGGCGTGTCCTACCTGCTGGCTGCCGTCTGCGCCTTGAATGGTGAAGTGGAGCGCGCGCAGCAGACGCTGCTCGCTTTGGGCGAGAAGGTCGCCGCCAAGAAGTTGTGGGAGCCGCTCGCTGCGGTCGCCGAGCGCTCGCTCGCATTGGTGCACTCCCAGGCCGCCGCCAACTTGTTGGTTCAGGCGCACGAGGGCCTGGGCAAGGATCCCGAACGCATCGATGCGCTCTCGCGTGCGTGGGCGATCGTGCCCGACGATCTCGAGCTCGCGCTGTTGCTGGCCAAGCGCCTCGGCGATGCCGGGCAGCTCGAGGACCGTCGCGCACTGCTCGCAGAACTGGCGCCCAAGTTCGCGGCCGAGGATCGCTACCAGGCGATCGAGGAAGCGGCGCTCGAGTTCGTCGAGCACTCCGATTACGAAGGGCTCAGCATCATCGCGCAGACGCTGCCGATCCTGGCGCAGCAGGATGCCGTCAAGGAAGCCGCTTCGCTCGCGGATGTGATTCTCCAGGGGCTTGCCAAGGGCGATTGCGCCGGCGAGGCGCTGGAACCGATGCGCAAGTTGGTCGACATCCTGTCCGTGGCCAAGGGCGAGGACTCCGTCGAGCCATTCCGAGGCGCCATGGCGCTGGCGCTCAAGCAAGGCCCCGGGCGGGCGATCCCCACCGTGGATGAAGCGCTCGTGCAGGCCGGGATCGAGAGCGATACGCCGCTGCCCAAGGCCATCGAGGCGTTCGACGCGATCGCGGCGCTGGCGCCGGGCCGGGGAGTGTTGCACGACGGGTTCGGGCCGGGGCGCGTGCTCTCGAACGACACCGAGACCGTGGTCATCGACTTCATGAAGTCCAAGGCGCACAAGATGCCCTACACCGCGGCGCGCCGAACGCTGACCGCGGTGGCCGACGATGACCTGCGCCTCATGCGCTTCACGCGGCCCGATGAGATCAAGCGCATGCGCGAGGACGACCACGGCAGCATGGTCGTGGGCGCGCTCAAGGTGCTGGGCGGGGCGGCGGACGCGCCCCGGCTCAAGATGTTCCTGGTGGGCTCCGATCTGGTGCCGGCCAAGGATTGGACGAACTTCTGGCGCAAGGCCAAGTCGGCCGCCGAGAAGGACCCGCGCATCGATCACGCGCGCGCGTTCGAGCAGCACTACAAGCTGGCGCCGCAGAACGCCAAGCAACAGGCCGCCTCCGAGTTGCCGCCGTTGCCGCCACTGCAGCCGCGCAAGCCGGACAAGACCAATCTTGCGACCATCAAGAAGTTCCTGGCTCAGCACCCGAACCTGCAGGGTGCGCTCAAGGGTCGTTACGGTCGCTTCGTGCAACGAGTCACACTCGACGCTGACGCCGATCGTGTGGACCGCGCCCGCGCGGGACTGTATTTCACGAACTGGTATCCCGAGCGGCGCTTGGAGTGGCTCGAAGTGTTGCGCTCGCTCTGGGAGCAGGACCTGGCCATCAGCGATATGGCCACCGAGGACGAGCAACTCGCATTGCTCGATGACTCGCGGCACGCTGGCGTGGAGTCCGAGGCCATCCTGTCGGCGCTCGATTCACGCTTCGCCGCTGTGCGCGAAGAAGCAGAAAAAGACCGCGCGCAGCTCGACGACGCGGGCAAGGCCAAGCTTCGCCGCACATTGCTCGATCACAGCACGCAGTATCCCGCGGCGGTCATGCGGTTGATCGAAGAGGCCTTCGCCGCCGAGGAGGCTCCCGAGGACTCCTGGCGGTTGTTCTTCGCCGCGTTACAGTTGGTCGAGGAGCGCCCCAAGCCGTCGATCGGCGAGAAGATCCTGCGCTGGCTCGAGGACAATGGCGACTTCGAGCGCTTGCTGACGCGGTCGCAGGCCACCACCGAAATGCGCCTTAAAGTGCGCGTATTGCTTCGCCAATGGCGCTCCAGCGACCGCTACCTGTTCCCCGCGCTCGACGCGATCGCGCGGTGCGGGCTGGGCGAGGAGAAGCAGTGGGTGCTGGACCATCGCCAGAAGAAGACCGATAAGCTCTTCAGTCAGGTGGGCGAGCAGGCGGATGACTTCGATGTGCCGGTCATGACACGGGCGACCTACGCGCGCATGCAACACGAGGTCGAGACGCTCGAGCGCGAGCTACGCACGACGATTCCGCAGACCATCCAGCGGGCCCGCGAGCTGGGCGATCTCAAAGAGAACGCCGAGTACCACAGCGCCAAGCAGAAGCAGGCCAATGTCCAGAAGCAAGTGGCTTCGCTCACGCTGCGGCTGACGCGCGCCCGGTTCGTGGAGGACGCGGACTACAAAGAGGGCGTTGTAGGATTGGGAACTGAAGTGCAGTTGGTCGCGCAGGGGGATCGCCTGTCGTATTGGATCCTTGGCGATGGCGAGCAGCATCTGGGCGAAAATGTCATCAGCTTCCAGGCGCCCATCGGCAAGCAGTTGGTGGGACGCAATGTGGGAGACGAACTCGAACTCGGCGAGGGAGCAGCGCGACGGCGCTATCGAGTCGAGAGCATCGCGCGCCGCCTGCCTCCGGCGGACGCCGCAACGCCCAGCGCAAGCTGACGCGACTTCGTCGCGTGGTATCGAACGACGCACGCACCTCCGCGTGCGTCGTTTTTTTTATTTCGCGCCACCACGCGAAATCGTTTGTTGCGGTGCGCGTGTCGCTGTTATGTTGCGCGGGCTTCACCGCAGTGCTGCGTCGCTCCACGAACTACTGACGCAGCGTTCGCGCCGATGAGAGCGCCGCGAGTGGCCCGCGCGCGCTGCACAGACTCAGGCATCGGCGGGCGGCGATGACAAGGTGTTGGCCGCAGTGCATCCAAGGTGACGTCCGCGTCACTTTCGCATTGGGTCGGAAAGGGATTTCCCGCCGCCCGCTTTTCCGAGTGCAGATCAGATCCCACCGGTCCGGTCTTCCGCTTTCGAGCTGAGCTCAGTGACACGCACAGCCCAAGGGAGCCGTCCATGTCGCTTCAATCCAGAACCAGTGGCCTCTCGTTCGAGGTCGACGATGCGCTCCGCGGAGTGCTCACGCTGGGATGGCTTGAAGCGGATGGCGTGAAGGCCGAACCACTCTCGGATGGCTTCGGACACGAGTGTGACGATGTGATCCAGCGCCTCACCGGGCGGTTCATCGGCCGACCGACGGGCAACATCCCGGGCGTTGCCGAGAATCGCGCGATGTTCCACCGCCTCGGAGTGGATCCCACCAAGACGCGCCCGGCCAGCGAAGGCCTGCTGCGACGGGTGTTGCAGGGCAAGGGCCTCCCCACGATCCTGCCCGCCGTCGATGTCTGCAATCTGGCCTCCCTCGAGCACCAGTTGCCGATCGGGCTGTATGACCGCGACCATGTGAAGGGTGCGGTGTTCGCGCGTGCTGGCCGCGCCGGGGAGGGGTACGATGGAATCCGCAAGGGGCGGGTGAATCTCACCCAGCGCCCCCTGCTGGCCGACGACGATGGGCCATTCGGCGCACCGACATCGGATTCCGCACGGACCCAGGTCACGGCAGAGACCCGCTCGCTGCTCGCGGTCGTCTTCTGCCCTGTGGACCGCCGCAGTGAGGACCTTTCGGCGATGCTTGCGCGAGTCGCGGACTTCTTGGCGCGGTACTGTGACGCCACGATCCATCTGGTTCGCACCGTTCACTGAGACGCCTCACTCCCTGCCTGGGTGCGAACGATCCCCGAGCCTGGAAGGTTGTACAGTCTCAGCCTAAGTTCAAAGCTCCCCAGAGCCGATAACCACGACACCCACGCGCAACGCGTGGGCCATCACGGAGGAAACGGAATGAAGAGGGTCATCTTGGCAGCATGCCTTGCCGTCGCCCTCGCCGGTAGCTCGGCGCAGGCCGGGAGCATCGGTGTGGGAGCATTCGGCGGAGTCAGCGTTCCCGTCGTGCAGAGCGATGTCGAACAGGGCCCGATCTTCGGCGTCCGCGTTCCCATCAAGCTCGTGCCGCTTCTGGCGATCGAGCCGTATTACGCCAGCTCGAATCTGGGTGATGCGCAGGAGGATGTTCTCGGCGTGACCTACACGCGCCAGGGCTTCGAGTCCAAGGCGTATGGCGCGAATGTGATGCTCACGATGGGCGGGCCACTGCAGTTCTACCCGTTCGCGGGCATCGGCCAGACCAAGCTCACGCGCCCGGGCAACGAACTGTCGCTCACCACCTACAACTTCGGCATGGGTCTGGGCATCTCCCCGGCGCCGAAGATTTCGCTCCATATCCGCGGTGAGCTGGCCGCAGCGGTGGATGGCGAGACATCGCGCAAGTTCGCCAACGCTACCGTCGGGCTGTCCTACGCGCTGTTCAGCGCACCTTGAGAGGGGAGAACACTCCATGAAGAACATCCGTCTCTGGCTCCCTGTCATGGCGCTCGCGGGCCTGATCTCTGCGGGCTGCTTCCTGGTTTCCGGTCAGTTCACGGTGACCTTCAACTTCGCCGACCCGGTCAATGTCGTCTCACCGGCAGCGGTCGCCGGTCAGTATGTGGACCTGAACACCATCAGCGAGTACAAAGACCACAAGGACAACCTCAAGGCGGTCGTCGACCTTGCGGTGCTTGGGAAGTTCACCAATCAGACCTCCAGTAGTAGCGCAGTCGAGATCTGGATGGTCCCTTCACCCGGCGCAGGGCTCACCACGGATGGGGCGGTGCGCGCTGCAGGGCAGAAGATCTGGGGACCGCTCAATGTTGCCGGGAACAGCTCGGTGAATGTGACATGGGACCAGTCGGCCGCGCTGTTCACCGGCCGTCAGGCGTTGATCACCGAGGTCAAGGGTGACGGTGTGTTCGCGCTGTACGCCCTGGCCAATGGTGCCTACAGCTTCCGGATCAACAAGGGGGCTTTCATCGCGGTGATCTCGGCGGGTCGGTAGTCCATCCAGATCGCTGTCCGTGCCTGCACCACGCCGGGCCCGCAAGGGTCCGGCGTTGGTGTGTCAGGCGGGTTCACACGCCCTAATCGACCACCTGGCTCAGCGTGCCGTCCTCGACATCGTAGTGCAGCGGGGCGATCAGGATCTTCGGGTAGCGCAGGCTCAGGCGCTCGGACTCCTGCATCACGAACCTCAAGGGGTCGCCGATCTCGAACTCCGGCACGGAGGCATCGAAGTGCGCGGCGGCTTCCTCGCGGTCCCAGCCGGCATGCTCGACCAGCCCGTCGACGAAATCATCGCGCCGTTGTTTCAGTCCGACCATGGCACAGTGGTTGTGCGCGATCAGCGCGGCCGCGCGGACCCCGCCCACCGCGATCACATACGAGAGCTTGAACTGGACTGGGCGGAGATTGCCCCCGCCCGTTCGCAGGATGAACGCGAAGTTGTCGGGGATCCGCAACATCTTTCGGTGATCCATGCACATCGCGATCATCATCTCGGCCCGCGTGTGGCTCCGCATGGGTTGGCCCAGATTGTGATAAGCGAACAACTCCTCCACTGCGGTGCCGCAATAGTGCGGAAGGATGTCCGCCCGGGTCCGAACGGGTGCAAGCCGAGGGGTCACAGGCGAGGCTCCTCTTTCAGGGCTACCTGCGGCCAGCGGAGGCTGGCCCAGATCGAAACCGCGAGAATCGTCGCAACGATCGCGAGCGAGATCCCCGTGGGGACTTTCACGAACTCCGAGACCACCATCTTGCCGCCGATGAACACGAGGATCGCCGACAAGCCGTAGTGCAGGTGATGGAACATCTGCATGACGCCCGAGAGCGCGAAGTACATCGCCCGCAGTCCAAGGATCGCGAACACATTCGAGCTGTACACGATGAATGGATCACGCGTGATCGCAAGAATCGCCGGAATCGAGTCCACGGCGAAGAGTACA
>JANLOU010000360.1:0-2894 GCA_031366735.1 Candidatus Eiseniibacteriota bacterium | reverse complement strand
CTCACCTCCCCGCCTTGATACACCTTGACCTCCCCCGTGAGTTGGAACGCTGAGCTGGGGAGGAGCAATGGGGGGACCTGGGCGATGAACGAGGTGGAGGTGGTCTGCGCGGTGATGACCGTATCGGGGGTCCCGCCGTTGGAACGCATGAACACCAGGTAGGTGGGAATCCGATAGATCGTGCCGTCGTGGAACCCCGCTCCGTACACGGTGATATAGGAGCCCGGCGCGGCGGTTCGCGGTTGCACATCGGTGATTGCAACGGTGGGCTGCGTCTCTGTGTCGAAAGTGCTCGAGAACGCCGCCGCGAGCGGCACGCCCTCGCGGTCGGTCAGCGCCGTGGTGAGCGCCAGTTCATATCGGGTGGAGAACCGCAGCGGCTCGGTGGGTGTGAAGATGAATGTGCGCCCGAGATTCGTGACCACGCCATTGCCGCCCAGCGTGCCATTCGTGCCGTTCACGCGCAGTTTGAATGCGCTGCCGAGCGTGGCGTCGTCGATGGCCTCACTGAATGTGAGCAGCACCGAGGTGTCGATACGGATAGCGCTCGCGCCAGCAGCAGGCGCATTGTTGACCACGGTCGGCGCCGTCACATCGATGTTGGTGATGACATTCACTCCCGACAGGGTCTGACCGGCCGCCAGCGTGAGGATCTCCTTGGCGTCGGCGTCGTCCGAGTTGGTTTCGGGCGCACTGCGCCACTCCGGTTGGAAGTTGCTCTGGGCGGTTGCCGCCACCCGTTCACTGATCGCGTCGGGCGTGAGCGGATAGCCGCCGACATCGCCGTTGAGCGGGGTGAGGCGAACGGCGTAGGTGCCGGCCTGCAAGCCGCGCAATGCGTAGCTGCCATCGACCCGGGTGTAGTCCGTCGCCACCGTGTCGAGCGGTGCTCCGCCGCCATCCACCCGCACCGCGGCCACGAGCGCGCCGGGAATGGGCAGGCTGTTCGAGCCGCGAGTCACCGTGCCCTGGATGGTGCCCCGCTGGCTCGCGAAGGCGGTGCTCGGGTAGGCGGCCGCGAACGCTGCCTCGTCGTCCAGCGTGAGCGAGGCCGCGTCCTGACCGGGCTGTAGTACGAAGAACATCGTGGCGTCGAGGGTGCCGCTATGGCTCAGCCCCACCATGTGCCCGAACTCGTGCACGGCCACGCTGCGCAGGTCGAATGCCCCGGCATGCGAAGGGGTGCGGAAGTTGATGGCCGGATTCAGGATCAGGTCGGCATCCACGATCTGGCCCGGCTGCACGATGCGGTCATCGAACAACGACTGGCGCGTGAACGACAGCGTCGGCGTCACCGCGAGCACGCCCGGCGGGAACGAGAAATCCGGATCCTCGAATGTCACCAGGTTGACGCCATCGGTGGCCGAGGCATTCGTCTGGGTCGTCGTTCCATCGAAGAACAACGCTGGCGTCGACGCGGCAATGTTGTTCCAGATCGCCGCGGCGTTCGCCAGTTCGACCATGTCGCTGCCGTCGGTGATGCCGGGCGAGCCCTGCGCCGAGATGCTGTACTGGACCGGTAGGTCCTGCTCGGCCCACGACTCCACATGCTTCATGGTCGAGGTGGCGTCCACACATCCATCGCCGTCGCCGTCCTGGCCGGCGCCACTGACCGCGACGCACGCGTCCAGAGCGTCCGCGATACCATCCTCGTCGGCGTCCGCATTCTCGACATAGACATGGACATCATCGAGGTAGGGGAACTTCGAGTCGCGTGCGTAAACCGACTGATTGCCGGTCAGGACACGGTCCAGGTGATCCTCGACCTGCCATACGATCTGGATGGAGTCGGCACTCGCGATCACTGCCGAGCCCACCTGATAATCCGCTGGGAAGTTCAACAGGAGCTGGTTCGTGAATGGCGTCTGGGAGTCGTCGCCCTGAACACCACTGTTGAACGCGAAGAATCCTGGCACATAGCCCGTCGGGCGCGTCGAGCCCGTGTTCTTCGTTCGCACCCAGGGGATCACGAAGCGCGCCTGATTCATATTCGAGAACTTGCCCGAGAGTGCGATCTTCACGGGCTGCCCCGGGGTCGGCACGGCAATCCACGGGGAGGTGATGCGCCCAAGCGTGTAGGGGCCAAACAGGCCCGTGGTGGTATCGGTGAAGTTCCACACGCAGGTCGGATCCGTGAAGTCGAAGCCGCTGCTCAGGCGCACCGACGCCGTCGAGGGCTCGTCATGGATGGTGAAGAGCTGCACTCCGGGCATGAAGCTCTTCTGATTGCGCGCCGACACCGCCCATCCCTGCAGCGTGCCATCCTCGAAATCCGTCTGCATCAGCGTGGTTGCCCCATCGCTCACCCGGATATTGTCGAGGATCGCGGCGGCGACCGCGGGGTAGGCTTCATCTTCGGCCGATCCGGTGCCATCGGTCTGAACCACCAGACGCACTCGCGCGTTCGCGCCAAAAGTGGAAGTCGCCGGCAATATCGCCTCGAAGCGATACATGCCCGTGCCATCCCAGGCGGGGCTGAAGTCCACGCTGTCGGCCGCGAGCGAGCTACCGGAAGTGACGCGTGAGTAGAGCGTAACCCACTGGCCGGACTGATCGAGCGCCTGGATCGCGAGTAGATTCCCGTCGCTGGGGCCTCGCAGGATGGCGTTGATCTCGCCCTGCAGCATCAGCGCGGCATCGAGCGTGATCTTCGCGCCGGGGTGCCCGCTCAGGTTCACGACGGGCGAGACGACCCGCTGGCTCCAGTCATTGCCGAAGCCGATCGGGGCCACCCAGTTGCGCACTTCCTGCGGCGCCGAGAGCGAGTCCGCGCCGATGCACAGCGCGTGTTGCCCCATGAGCATGCTGGTGAAACGCCCCACCAGCGGCTGCAGCGTGCCGTCGGCGAGCAGGTGATACGCGGCCTGACCGGTGGCGATGTAGACGCCACCCGC
>JANLOU010000269.1:0-2247 GCA_031366735.1 Candidatus Eiseniibacteriota bacterium | reverse complement strand
CTCAAGAAGACCGAGTCCTATGTGGACCCGGGCCAGACCAAGGAACTCCCGGTCGAACGCGCCAAGGGCGCGACGGCGATGATCGTGGTGGGCAACTTCTGTCGCACCAAGGGCTCGTGCTGGAACCGCGTGCAGCCGCTGTCCGCGGGCGGCACCGTGAAGCTCTCCGCCGGCCCCAACTGCTTCAGCGTGGTGAAGTGATCGGCCAAGGAGGCAAGCCGTGAGTGAGCGTCGTCCGGTGGTGTGGAGCGAGGGTCTGCTCCTGTCGCCGCAGCACTTCCAGCAGGCCGATCGCGCCATGCGCCACATGGTGGCGCAGCGCTTCCGCATGGCACACTCGTTCGACTGGGGCCTGGCGCATCTGTCGATCGACGCGGAAGCCATCCGCAATGGGCGCGTGGTCCTGACCGGCGCCTCGGGTGTGCTGCCCGATGGCATGCCATTCGCGCTCCCCGAGGACGATCCGCTTCCGCCCCAGCGGGCGATCGAAGGCCACTTCGACGCCAAGCTGGACTCGATCACGCTCTACCTGGGCGTGCCCAGTCCCTCGGCGAGCCGCCCCCAGCTGGGCGAGACGCTGCCGCCGGGCGCCGCTGGCCCGCGCTACGCGGCCGACACCACCGAGTTGCCCGACGACACCACCGCGCAGACCGCGCGTCCGGTCGAGGTGCAGCGCCGCCACTTCCAACTGTTGTTCCCCGATGACGCGGTGGGAGAGCACGACTGCCTGCCGATCGCCGAGCTGGTGCGGACGCCCGAGGGCGCCTATGCGGTGCGCGACGGTCATGTGCCGCCGGCGCTCTCCATCGGCGCGAGCGAGGCGCTCATGCGTCAGTTGCGCGTGTTGCACGAGATGCTGATCGCCAAGAGCAGCGCGTTGGGCGACCAGCGCCGCCAGCGCGGGGGGATTGCCGACTTCAGCTCGCAGGACACCGCCAATGCCATGCTGCTGTACACGGTCGATGCGCGCATCCCGGCGCTGTCGCACGCGTTGCTGCACCGCTCGGCGCATCCGGAGCAGGTGTATCTGGAGTTCATGGAGTTGGCCGGCCAGTTGTGCGCGTTCAGCGACAAGCTGCACCCGCGCGACCTGCCCGCGTATGACCATCGCGCGCTCACCATCACTTTCGCGCGGCTCGAGCAGGTGCTGCGCGACCTGCTCGAGATCCAGCCGGTCGACAAGGCCACGCGCATCCCGCTCGAGAACAAGGGTGGCGGCATGTGGGTGGGACGGATCACCGATGAGCGCCTGCTCGCCGCCGGTGCCGGGCTGTATCTGGGGGTTCGCGCCGACCTCGAGGAGCAACGCCTTGCGGGTGAATTGCCCAACAAGGCCAAGCTCGCCTCGCTCGATAAGATCGACTTCCTGATCGCCAACGCGTTGCGCGGCGTGCCGCTGTTGTACCAGCGCGTGCCGCCGCAGTCGTTGCCGGTCAAGGGCAGCTTCCTCTACTTCCAGCTCGATCCGAACGGCGACGCGTGGGAAACGGTGAAGGCGGCGAAGAATGTGGCCATCTATGTTCCGCCCGATGTTCCCAATGTGAGCCTCGAGATGCTGGGGCTGCGCGACTAGCGCGACATGTTCGGTCCCAAAGGTCCCAAGTCGCGCCGCCCGGGCGGCTCTCCGCGCGACACACCACCGCCGAGGTCGGGTGGAGTGTTGGAGACCATGATCATCGAGGCGCAGCCGCGCCGTCGCTCGGCCACCGCCCCGGCCCGCGTCGCGGGCAGTCCGCGTCCCGCGCGCGCGCGCTTGGTGGAACTGGCAAGCGACTGGCTCGCCACGGTGCTCGCATTGTCGCAGGTCCCGGAACTCCCGGATCCCACCGCGATCCGCGCGCGCTCACTCGAGCTCAAGAATCGCTTCGAGCGCGAGGCTGGCGAGCAGGGCTTCTCGGCGTCCGACATCGAGGAGGCCGTCTTCAGCATGGTCGCCTTCCTTGATGAGACCATCCTGAATAGCCGCGGCGCCGCGCGCGATGCGTGGCTGGGCCGGCCGCTGCAGCTTGAGCTGTATGGCCGCCAGCTGGCGGGCGAGGAGTTCTTCGAACGGCTCGATCGCCTGCGCAAGGATCGCGAAGCGCGGATCGAGGCGCTTGAAGTGTCGTGCTGTTGCCTGGCATTCGGATTCGCGGGGCGCTACAAGCTCTCCACGCCCGAGAAGCTGAGTGCGCTGCTCGAGGATGTGCAGCGCGATGTCTCGGCCGCGCGCGGCGCGGGCTTCTCGCCCTTGGCGCCCAACTCGGC
>JANLOU010000222.1:0-4977 GCA_031366735.1 Candidatus Eiseniibacteriota bacterium | reverse complement strand
TGCGGGTTCTCGGCGATGGCGCGGATCTCGGCGCGTTGCTGATTCATCGCGAGCTCGAACGCCGGAACGAATTCCTCGACCTTCACATCCTTCCACGCGGGCACGCCGCCATAGGGACCCACCCACGGCGTCAGCATGGCGGGCTGGCCCGCATCGGCCGCCGCAGCAGCCGAGGGCGTTCGGAAGGTCGCGACGACGACGGCGAATAATAGCAGCGTGCTGCAAGGGGTCGGGAAGCTCGGCATGGCACTATTCCTCCGACGGGATGGGGTCAATGTGCCGCGGAAAGTACAGGAGGCTGGACCCTTGGAGGCAAGGCTCGCGACGAAACCCCCCATGACAGGGACCGGCGCGGTGTCAATAGGTGGGCCACACCCCGGGCGTCGCCAGTTCGATGGAATGCCCGTCGGGATCGCGGAAGTACGCGCTCTGCCCGCCGCGGTCCCAGCGGTTCACCACTTCGATCTCCACCCCGTGCTCGGCAAGGCGGGCCTGCCAGGGATCGAACGCGCTGGCCTCGATCGCGAACGCGATATGCACGGGTCCAGCGCCGTCATGTGGTGGAATCCGGCCGCCGGGGTAGTCGATGCCCTCGACCGAGGCGCCCTGACGGAACAGCAGTAGCACCGTGCCTTCGCCCGCATCGATCGGGGTGAGGCGATCGTTGCCACCCATCGGACGAAGCCCGAGCACATCGCGATAGAACGCGACGGCCCGGGCCATGTCGGTCACATACAGCGCCGTCTCGAGGACGCGCCGGATGTGGGGTGCGCTCACAGTTCGGTCAACCGGCCGTAAGTCTCGGGGCGACGGTAGCGGAAGAACTGCCAGATGTTGCGGACCTCTTGGATCATGTCGAGGTCCATCTCGGCCACCACCAGCATGTCATCGTCCTCATTGCCCTGCGCCAGGAAGTTACCGCGCGGGTCGACGAAGTACGACGAGCCGTAGAACTTGCCGATGTTCCACGGCGCCTCGGTGCCGACGCGATTGATGGCACCCACGAAGTAGCCGTTCGCCACCGCATGGGCGGGTTGCTCGAGCTTCCACAGGTACTGCGACAGGCCGGCCACGGTGGCGCTGGGATTGAAGACGATCTCGGCGCCATTCAAGCCGAGTGCCCGCGCACCCTCGGGGAAATGGCGGTCATAGCAGATGTACACACCCACCTTCGCGTAGCGCGTCTGGAAGACCGGGTATCCCATATTGCCGGGCTTGAAGAAATATTTCTCCCAGAATCCCGAGGTGTGGGGGATGTGGTTCTTGCGATACTTGCCCAGATAGCTGCCGTCGGCGTCGTACACGGCGGCGGTGTTGTAGAGCACGCCGGGCATGTCGAGTTCGTAGACCGGGATGACGATCGCCATTTTGTATCTGGCCGCGATCTTCGCGATTGCATCCGTGGTGGGGCCGGGGACCGGCTCCGCGGAGTCGTACCAGCGCTTGTCCTGCCCCGGGCAGAAGTACGGGCCATTGAAGATCTCCTGAAGACACAGGACCTGTACGCCCTTCTTGCCAGCCTCCTCGATCAGCGGCACATGCTTGTCGAACATCGCCTTCTTGATCACATCGACCGACTGGGATTCATCGTTGATCGGATTGCTACACTGGATCAGACCGCCGATCAGCTTGCGCGGCATCTTCATCTCCTGGACGGGTTCTGGTTGAGCAACACTTCGTAAGTAGGGCTCGATATTCCGTGTAGCAGGCCACCGGTAAGACTCAACGCGAAAAGACTGGCCCCGGCCCAGACCATGGCGCCGTCGCTGGCGTCGGTGAGATTCGGCCCGTAGGTCAGAACCAAGCCACCGCCCAACGCCACGCCGACCACCATTCCGATGAGCAGTGACCGGCGAACCTCCAACTGGCCAGCCTCGAGCCGTGTGACCTCGGCCCAGGGAAACCTTTTCTCGTCCGGGGGGATCGTTCCAATCGCGAAAATGGCCGGCCGGCCCGGTGAGCGCAGATGGTGGACCCCGGCGGAGTCGAGTGCCGGACGGTGCATGGTGTATCGGTTGCGCAGCGTGCTCACCCGAACGACATCGCTCGTGTCGCAGGCCGCCCGCAGCGCGCTGAGCGTCTCCGAAGACGGGGCGTCCATCGCGCCCGCGCTGGGAGCCACGGCCAGCGCACACACCAGCGCCGCGACACTCACGGTTGCCGCAGGGAAACGATGGCTCAGAACCATCGCGTGATCGTGACCTTCTTGTCGGTGTAGAACTCGATCGAGTCCTGCCCGTGTGCCTTCAGGTCGCCGAAGAAGCTGCCCTTGGATCCGCCGAACGGGAAGAATGCCATGGGCGCCGCCACGCCGATGTTCACGCCGAGCATGCTGGGCTCCACCTGATAGCGATACTCTCGGGCGTACTTGCCGCTCGAAGTGAAGATGCTGCTCGCGTTGCCCAGATCGTGGCTCTTCACGATCGACACCGCCTGCTCGAAGGTGTCGGCCTTCATCACGCACAGCACCGGCCCGAAGATCTCCTCGCGCGCAATCACCATCTCCGGCGTGACGCCCGTGAAGATCGAAGGCCCGAGGTAGTAACCGTTCGGGTTCTTGGGATCCTTGTAGCCACGACCGTCGAGCGCAAGCGTCGCACCCTCTTTGATGCCTTGTTCGATGTACCCCAGCACCTTCTCGCGGTGGGCATTGCTGATCAGCGGGCCCATGGTGACGCCAGGCTCCAGACCGTCGCCGACTTTGATCTTCTTCGCTTCGGCCACCAAGCGGGTGACCATCTCGTCGTAGGCCTTGCCAACACCAAGCACGACGCTGTTCGCGAGGCAGCGTTCCCCGGCGCAGCCGAAACAGGATTCGGTGCTGACCTGCGCCGACCGGTCCATGTCGGCATCCGGCATCACCAGCACGAAGTTCTTGGCGCCGCCCAGAGCCTGCACGCGCTTCCCCTTCTCGGCCGAGCGCTTGTAAATGTAGTGCGCGATCGGGGAGCTGCCCACGAACGACACGCCTGCGATGCCGGGGTGGTCGAGGATGCCATCGACCGCGTCCTTGCCGCCGTGCACCAGATTGACCACGCCCTCGGGAAGCCCCGACTCATGCAGCAGCTCGAAGATCTTCTGCTGGGAGAGCGGCACGCGTTCGCTGGGCTTGACGATGAAAGTGTTGCCGCAGGCGATGGCATGCGGCAGGAACCACATGGGCACCATCGAGGGGAAGTTGAACGGCGTGATCGCCGCGAAAACGCCCATGGGCTGGCGATAGGTATAGCAATCGATCCCGGCGGCGATGTCCTCGAGCGAGCGACCCTGCATCAGTGTGGGAATGCCGATCGCCATATCGATGTTGTCGATCGCGCGACGCACGCTGCTGCGCGACTCATCGAGCGCCTTGCCGTGCTCGATGGTGATCGTCCGCGCGAGATCCTCGAACGCTTTCTCGAACAGGTTCTTGAGCGTGAACAGGAAGCGGACGCGATTGACGGGCGGCGTGGCGCGCCAGGCGGGAAATGCCTTGAGCGCCGCCTGCACCGCGCGGTCCACATCCTCGGCGCCGCCCATCGGGGTGCGGGCGATGACCGTATCAAGCGCCGGGTTGTGCACATCGAAGGTCGTCTTGGCGGTGGAATCGACCCAACGCCCACCCACATAGATCTGCAGGGTGCGAACAGAAGTCGTGCTGCCGGCCAGCGTGGCCGATTCCTGGGGCGTCGACATGGTGCGGGTCCCTTCCGTATTTGGAAGTCAGCCGGCCAAGTCGGGGCTCTCGGGCACCGTATCTCCCGGCGACTCATGTGATGAGTGCCGTGCGAGCGACCCCGGGCGGGGCGCGTCGTGGGGCATGGATGTGCTCAGACTGCGCGAGTCTACACCGTGGGACGGGGGGCGGAGGGGAGAATTTGTGGCGACTTGGCGTGTGGCAGGGGCTACCCTTGTGACCTCGCGGGGCCCCGCAGGTCCCGCCGCCGCGATTGGAGGCCCTGTATGAACCGTACGCCATTCCTCGCCGCTGTTGCTGCGCTTGCGCTCATCCCCGCCGCGGCCGTCGCCGGTGTTCCTTCGCCCGCGAACTCCACGGTGCCGCCCTGCCTCGTCGTCTGCCCCTTGGGCGATATCCCGTACACGATCGTCGTGCGCGATCTGGCGAGCAACCCGCTGAACGGCAGCGGGGTGTCGATCGACTTCTCGAGCTGTCCGACCGCGTCGGTCTGCGCCATCGTGAAGGATCCGGGATACACCTATGACCCCAACACCCGCAGGGTCCGCGCATTCACGGACGCCACGGGCACGGTGACCTTCGGATTGCATTCAGGCGGACTGTGCGCCACGGATGTCCGCGTGTACGCCGACGGCGTGCTGCTCGCGACCACGCGGATGGCCTCGCCCGACCAGAATGGCGATCAGGTGGTGGTCGCGAGCGACTTCACGATCTTCGAGCCCAAGCTCGGCACGAACGACCGCACGGCTGACTTCGATTGCAATGGGCTGGTGGACCTCGAGGACCAGAACATCCTCGGGCAGCACGGCTCGCACTCGTGCTACGGCATCGTGAATCCCGTGCAGAAACGCACGTGGGGGAGCGTGAAGAGCTTCTACCGCTGAGCAGCGCCGCGGCTCCCGCGCTAGACTGGGATGCGAGGTCGGTCGACACTCCGTCCCATATCTCTGGCACTCACGCAGGGAGACGCCATGCAGCGAGCAATGGAGCGGTTCAACCATCTGGATGAGCGGATCACCGAATGGATGGCGCAGTACGGTCCCGTGTTGCTGCGCGTGAGCGTCGGGATCGTGTTCCTGTGGTTCGGCTTCCTCAAGTTCTTCCCGGGCCTCAGCCCCGCGCAGGAACTCGCGGGGCGGACGATCGAGATCCTGAGCTTTGGTGTGGTGAAGCCTGCTGTCTCGGTTCCCATGCTCGCCGCGCTCGAGACGATCATCGGACTGGGGCTCCTCTTTGGACTCGCATTGCGTCTGGTGCTGTTCCTGCTGTTCTTCCAGATGCTCGGGACGCTCACGCCATTG
>JANLOU010000218.1:0-4497 GCA_031366735.1 Candidatus Eiseniibacteriota bacterium | reverse complement strand
CTCGGGAGCCCAGTATCCCATGGCCGAAATTACCGCTCCTGGTTGCGCTGAGCCCGTCGAATACGGTCAGTTCGGTCAAATCGCTCGGGGAGCGGGCCGAACGTGCGTAGGGAACGCCTCCGGGCGCGAATGCATGCGCGTTTGGAGCGGTCCACGGCGGTCGGCGTTCGCGCAGGCGAAGAGCAGTCAAGCAAAAACTTTTGCTCGGACTGCTTGTCGCGAAGGTGCGACAACATTACGCAGATTCCGCGATCTGCCCGCGAAACCTGTATCCCCGTTAGAATCCCACCCCCTCGCGCGAACACTCCGTGAGCCCCTGCGGCCCCCGCCGCGCTGCGTCGCCCGAACCTGCCCCACGGAGCCCTTCATGCGCCCGGCACTCCTCCTCGCAACGCTCGCCCTCTCGGTTTCCGCGGCAACTGCCGCGCAAGCCACCGTCGCGGTCCATGGCATGAACCAGGACGCGCTCGGCGCCGCCATCCTGTCCGTCACCACCGATCCGGCCGGGGCCAAAAAGCTCGTCATGTCCAACATCGGTTCCAGCGGCAACGATGGGGTCTCCATCGAGCTCAAGCGCACCAATGGGCTCTGGTTGGTCTACGGCACGCCGCCGCCGGCGGGGCCGGGGCTGCCGAGCAAGCCGATCGTGCATCGCGATCTCGCGGCGCGGTTGTACGGCCAGGCGCCAAGCGCTCCGCTCCACCACATGAGCGAGGATGTCGGGCTCTCGGGCACCGGCGTCGATCTCAGCTTTAGCATTCCGGGCAGCCCCGACGCGGTGATCGAGCTCTACAACGGCATCGACATGGTCTACAGCGCGCGCAAGGGCTATCAGTACTATCAGGCGCAGAGCAGCCTGCATCTTGAGGGCCCCTCGGTCGCGGTCGACGAGCCGGGTGTGGCGGTGGCGTTCCGATTCGGGCGACCGGCGATCAATACGGCGCTCAATACCAGTTGCTCATTCGAAATGCTGCGGCCCTCTGCGTGCGAGGTCACCATCGATGGTGTCGCGTATTCGGCGGATCGCATCAAGGTGCAGTTCCCATCACTGCCGTCCAGTCCCGAGATGCGCTGCATCGAGGGCATCGTGCGCGCTTCGTGTCTCGCCGACGGCAGCCCGGGCAGTGGCGACATGGCGATCTCGTGCAAGGGAGCGCCGGCCACGCCCGTCAAGAAGAAGGCGCATTCGCAGGGGCTCACGGTCTCGGCGGTAAGCGGTGTCACGCTCGCCGATGGCGGCGGCGCGGGCGATCTGCAGCGAGTGCGGCTGGTGGCCGACGGCGGTTCCACGCCCGAGCCAGCCAGAGTTTCGTTGTGGGGCTTGCCGCCGGGCACACCAGTGCTCGCCAGGACGGCCGAGGATCTCTCGGTTCGCATCCTGCAGGGCAGCAGCTCGCAGTTGCCGGGGCAGACGGTCACATTCAAGGTGCTGCCGGTCTCGGGTGTCGCGGGCATCGCGGGCGGCGTGGTGGCAGGTATCGTTGTGGCAGCGGTGGTGGTGACGACCACTGGGGTTGGGCCGAACGAGGTGAGCTGCATCCTCCAGCCCGATCCGTACGCGCAGAGCCAGCGGGTGGAGGTCTACAAGCATGTCCCGGGGCAGCCCGAGCCGCAGTTAGTGGTTACGAGCAATGGTGGCAACGGGATCGAAGTGCGCGCGCCTAAATCGGGCCATCATCGCGTACACGTAGAATCGGGCGTGATCACCATGGGCTTCGGATTCGCGCCCGGCTCCACGGTGTCGGTCGGCGGTGTGCCTTACGACGCGGATTCGGTCGTGTTCGTGACCACGCGGCCCACCGAGAACATCATCGGGTTCGCCAGCGAGGACTTGGAGCTCTCGCCCAGCACCGAGCTCACGCTGCTCTCCACCGAGGGTGCCGAGTATGGCATGTTCCGCGAAGACGGCAAGGTGGTCGTCTGCCACGGTAGCGCGCGATTCGTCAACATGGGCGGTGGCCCCACGACGATTCACAATATTGGTTCGTCGGGCAATGACGGCGTGTCGTACATGACCGACGGCGTGCCCAGCGTGCGCATGCCGTTCCAGGGCGGCCTCACGCTCGATGCAGGCGCAGGGCTACAGATCGACGCGGATCCATGCGACGACGGCGAGTGCGTGCCCATCACATCGTTGGTGATGCGCCGCAGTCAGGCGGGGCAGCCCGAAACGGTCTCGCTCGCGCTCACATCGCAGCTCCACAATAATCCGGCCTTCCAGTCGAACTCGCACCAGGGTCACATGGTCCGCATGGCTCTCGATCTCGACTCCGATGGCGATGGCCTGGCCGAGCTGCACGCGCTGCCGGGTTCCCGCGTGTCGTTCTCGAGCATCGCCTACCGGCAGCTGAGTCCGTATCGCGAAAGCTTCCAGCTCGTGTTCCAGTCGCCGGTGCGGATCATCGTGAACGGCGTGCCATTCACCATCAACAGTCTCGAGATCGGCTACAACATCAGTGGGCAACCCCTGGGTGGTGCGGCGCCCAAGCCCAAGGCGGTCACTGTCTTGAACCTGCCGCCGGGAATGCCTTACTTTCGCACCATCTCGGGCAATTCGTTCGAGGGTGTCACCGCGTCGGGCTCGGGCAGCGACGGTGCGATTGCAAACAACAACATCGATGGATTCCCCGTGCTGCCCACATGGGCCGAGATCACAGGTCCGGGCAAGTTCATTGACCCCGATGGCGATGGTCCTGCCGCCATGGAACTGCTCAAGGTGCGCGCGCGGGATTCGTTCGGCAATCCCAGTCAAGCGGATTTCACCGTGCGCAGCCTGCCGGAGAACGACACCTCCGACGAAAAGGTCGATGGCCACATCGTCAAGGGCGACCTCGACTTGATTCCCATCGGCAGCGACGGCGCGGTCGCCTCAATCGTGGAGGCGGTGGAAGTCGCTGGGTCGGTGGGCCTCAAGAATGCGTCGGTCGATGTGACGGCTTCGCCGGGTGGCTCGGCTGTGCCCCATCGGCTGGTGTTCAGCCACTTGGACATCGCCGATGCCGTGGTGTGCAAGGCCTACTTGAACGGCGTGCTGCAGTCGAGCTTCCCCTACACGGGTGAGGTGCAGTGCAGCCGGTTGCCCATCCGCATCGCCATGTACCGCGCTGCGGGCGACGGCACGCTGCAGACCGAATGCCGGTTCCGCTCGCCGGTGACTCTCTCCTCGGGCGCGATCGTCGTGGTGTGCGATGAACTGCGTCTGGTGCCAGTCGCGGGATACCCCATCAGCAAGGTGAGGGGGGCGGCACTCACGCTGCACGGTCTGCCGCCGGGCGAGGCGGTCACGGGTTTCCAGATCGCGCGCATCGTGCCGGCGAGTGTGATCCTCGCCGCGCCGGGCGATGGTTTGGGCACGGTGTCCGCGTTGTTCGCGCTCTCGCCCGCGTACCCTAATCCCATGCGCGCGGCCAGCACGGTGCGCTTCAGCCTGCCCGCCAAGCAGCATGTGCGCGCGGTCGTCATGGATGTCGCCGGGCGCCAAGTGGCGGCCCTGGCTGATCAGGACTACGAGGCCGGCGAGCACACGCTCCGCTGGAACGGCATGGGCGAAGGGGGAGCGCCCGTTCCCGCAGGCCTCTATTTCGTGCGCGTCGAGCGCGGGGGCGAAGCGAAGATCGCCCGGGTCACCCGGTTGAAGTGATACGGACGGCCTCGACCGTCGTATCTTCCGTGCGTTCAAGGAGGTGGAGTTGTCTCTCTCACTGCTGAGAAATCCGCGGGGGTTGGCGGGAGTTCTCGCGTTGCTTGTGGCGATTCATGGCGCGTCCGCTGCCGCAAGCACCGCCGGCGACACGACATTCGTCGGAGACTTCGAGGCGCAGGGCAGGGTCCTGCGTGAGTTCGGTTCGCGGGTGCTGCCCATCACATCCTTGAGTGACGGGGGCGACGGGTTCTTCGTCTTCTGGAACGACGTCGCGATGGGTGTCCTGCGCTTCGACCATTACGATCCCGAGGCCAGGCTCGTCACCGGGTGGCCCGATACGGGTCGTGTCCTGCAGAGTTCGGCCGGAACTACCGACCATCAGTTCGTGGTGGATGGGAGCGGGGGCTTCTATCATGCTTGGTCCACCACGATTGCGGGCGATCGAATCTATGAGATGCAGCGGCATGACGGCGAAGGGAACCCGGCGCTCGGCTGGGATGCCGGACCGCGGCCGATCGCATCCGACAGCACGCAACTCTCCATGAAAATGGTGCCTGATGCCGAGGGGGGAATCTGGATCGCCTGGGTAGGGGCTCGCCGTGGCGATCGATCCCATGGCTATGTAAGGCATGTCGCGAGCAATGGGGACTCGGTGGCGGGCTGGCCGAACAATGGGATCCGCTTCAATGAACTTTATCAAAATACGAGTACGAGTAGTAGCTCCATGTCAATCAATGCCCTCATCGCTCGTCCGTTGGAGCGTGTCTTCATCCAATTCCAGCACGTCGTCACATGTTCATCACACGGCTGCGCAGGTTGGGCGGCCAATCGGGCGGTTCAGGTGGATGCGAACG
>JANLOU010000343.1:0-3786 GCA_031366735.1 Candidatus Eiseniibacteriota bacterium | reverse complement strand
GTGACGCGCGAGTTGCAGGCGGCGCTGCGCGGGCGCGCGGCCACCCAAGTGCGCGGGTTCGCCGCAACGCTCGAGGGCGACAGCGCGCGCGCCGATTCCCCACGCGAGGCCACTGCCCTGGGCGATGCGCTGCTGGCGCTGGCCCAACTTCCGGCCGACCGCCGCCCCGATGGAGTGGTGGTGGTGAGCGATGGCGCGGTCAACGCCGGCGCCGATCCCGTTGCGGCCGCGCGCGCCCTAGGCGAGCCGGAGCACGCGGTGCAGCTCGGCGCGGCCGGCGGCCACGATCGCGCAGTCGCGAGTGTCGAAGCCTCGAGCGAAGCCCGCGTGGGTGAAGCCACTCCCGTGCGCGTGCATGTGCAGAGCAACGAAGAGCGCGGCACGCCGATCACCGTGCGCCTGCGCGAGGGCGGCCGCGAGGTGGCGCATGCCAGCGTCATCGCTCCGGGTTCGGGCGCCGAGGCGGTGGCCGAACTGCGCGTCACGCCCTCGCGTGCGGGCCTTGCGGTGTGGCGCGCGAGTGTCGATTCGCTCGCGCGCGATGCCGCGCCCGCCAACGATGCGCGCGGCGTTGCGGTGCAGGTCGCGCCCGGCCGGCTGGGCGTGCTCGTGGTGTCCGCGGGCCTCAACTGGGACCTGACCTTCTTGCGCCGGGCGCTGGTGGGGGATTCCACCGTCAAGCTCGATACGCGTGTGCGCGACGCCGCGGGTTGGCGCGCGTTGGAGTCCGATCGCAGCGCCCCGTTGGTTGCGGCGGACTTGAATGGTCAGGCGGTGGTCGTACTCGATGCCTTGGCGGCCGCCGACGCCGGCGCGCCGTTCGATGCGGCGCTCGAACGGTTCGTGCGCACCGGGGGAGGGCTGCTGGTGCTGCCCGGCCCCGGTGGACTTCAGGGCATGGCGCGCGGCCGGTTCGCGCGCGAGCTACAGTTGCCGTTCGCGCCATCCTCCGGCCCGACAGCAGCGCCCATGCCAACCGCCGCCGCCGCCGAGTTGCTGGCCTGGGACGACGACGCCGCGCGCGGGCTGCAGGCATGGAGCGCAGCGGCGCCGCTCGATGATGTCGCGCCGATCGCACCCGCCGCCAGTGATCGCGTGTTGCTCGCTGCGCGGGCGGGCGGGCCTCCGCTGGCGCTCACGCGTCGCATCGGCCGCGGGCCGGTGTTGCTGGTGAATGGCACCGGGCTGTGGCGCTGGTCGCTCTCGGGCAACGACGACCTGCAGGGCGAACGCGGCCGGCGGTTGTGGCGCCGCGTGGTGCGTTGGCTGAGCGAACCCGTGCAGGGCGAGGCCTTGCGGGTGCGGCCCGAGCGTTGGTTGAGCGCGAACGGTGAGCCGGTGCTGTTGGTCGCATCGCTGCAGGACGCGGCCTTCCGGCCCGTGGCCGGCGCGCGCTTGCAAGGCGAGGCCAACGACGGACGCGGACACACCCGGGCGCTCGAGTTCGCACCGCGCGAAGCGGGCAGCTACACCGCCTCACTCACCGGACTCGAGCCGGGACGCTGGCAGGTCAGCGCGCGGGCCACCTTGGGCGGCCGCGAACTGGGCGTCACGCGTACCGAGTTCGCGGTGGACACCTGGTCGCTCGAAGCCCTGCGGGCCGAACCCGACAGCGCCACGCTCGCGGCGGTCGCCAGCGCTTCGGGCGGATCGCTCAGCGCCGCCGCTTCAGCGGCCGCGTGGGCTCGTTCGCTCGACACCCGCGCGCTCGTCCGGCCGCGCACGAGCAGCACTCGGCTGTGGGAGTCGCCGTGGTTGTTCGCGGTGGTCATCGCGTTGCTCAGCGCCGAGTGGGCCTGGCGTCGTCGTCGCGGCCTGCCCTGACCCACTCGCGAGGCGTCGCGGAAACGGCACGCGCCTTGCCCGCAGTACGAATGCCGAGCCCCCGCCCAACCAGGCCTGCCCCCGTCGAGGCATGCCATGCGAACGCTGCTGGCGCTGCGCATCCTGCTGTCCGCGTGTTCGCCCGCCCAACGGGCGATCGTCACCGAAGTTCACTACGACGCCATCGGGGATGACACCGGGTACGAGTTCGTCGAGTTCTACAATCCCACCGCCCTGCCCGTGCCGCTCGCGGGCGTGCGGCTCGAGGCGGGCGATGGTTCGGGACCCGGTCGTTGGACGCTGCGCTGGAGCGGCACGGCGCGCGATACCGTGCGCGCGTCGGGACGGTTCGTCGTGGGCGGCGCCAAGGTGGTGCCCGCGCCCGATGCGCTCGCCACGCTCGAACTGCAGAATGGGCCCGACGCAGTGCGTGTGCTGTGGCCCGACGGCGCCACCGAAGTGGTGGGCTGGGGCGCGCATGAGTTCGCCGAGTACTACTGTGGCGCGCCCGCGGCCGATGCGCCCTCGGGCCAGGCGCTCGCGCGCGTGCCGGACGATGCGCAGAGCGGCGCGAACGCCAGCGACTTCCGCATCGCCGAACCCTCGCCCGGCCGCGCCAATCAGGTCGCGCGCGACTTGGCGGTGCGCGCTCATTCGCTGACGCTCACGCCCGAGCAGCCGGCGACGGGAGCACTGGCCACGCTGCGCGTCTGGCTCGAGGCACGCGGCCGCAGCCGCGTGGGCGAGGGCGAGGCGCGGCTGCGGCTCGAGAGCGAGTTGCTCGACGCTCCGCTCGAGCAATCGCTCCCGCCGATCGAAGTGGGCGATTCGTTGCGTGTGGTGGTGGCGTTGCCGGGGTTGCGCGCAGGCGGTGGGTGGCTGCGGACGCGCGTGCTCTTCGCGGCGGATGAGCAACCGGGCAACGACGCCGATTCGTTGCGCGTGCGGGTGGGCGTTGGCCCCCTCACGCTCACCGAGGTGCAGTTCCATCCCACGCGAGGCGAGGGCGAGTGGGTGGAGGTGCGCAACACTTCGGGTGCGATGCTCATGCTGCAGGGCTACAGCCTTGCGGATCGCAGCGGAACACGCGGCAAGGCGGCGGCGGGCGCGCTTGAAGCCGACAGCCTTGCGGTCTTCGCGCAGGATCGCGCGGCCCTGCTGGCGGCATTCCCGGCCATCGATTCGACGCGCGTGCAACTGTTGAGCCCGTGGCCCAGCTTGAACAACTCCGATGATGACAACGGTGTGGCCGATGCGGTCGTCCTGTCCGAGCCCGACGGGCTGCGCACGGATGCGCTGGCGTATTCCGCCGCGGGCGTACCCAGCGGCGCGCCGCTCGAGTGGCGCGAGGGCGCCTGGCGTGCGGCAGATGCGCCGGGCACGCCGCTCGCGCCGCCGCGTTCGCCGGCGCCGCCGGGCACGATGGCGTTCGCACTCGCGGCCACGCGCCTGCGCAACGGTGCGCCACTCGGCGTGCGTTGGTCGCTGCCATGGAGCGATGCGCGCATCACGCTCGAGTTGTTCGCGCTCGATGGCCGACGCGTGGCGCGCCTTGCGCACGAACTGGCCGTGCGCGGCATGGAGCAACGCGTGTTCGCCCTGTCCGATGTGCCTCCCGGC
Organism: Candidatus Eiseniibacteriota bacterium; assembly: GCA_031366735.1. GTDB lineage: Bacteria > Eisenbacteria > RBG-16-71-46 > RBG-16-71-46 > RBG-16-71-46 > CAIXRL01. The sequence goes on along the minus strand of JANLOU010000343.1, from coordinate 342 downwards.
ATGTACATGGCGGCGTTGCGCGCGCATCCCGCCAAGGGGAGCGGCGAGTTGGCGCGCGCGGTGGTGGTGCGCGTGGACGGAGTGACGCCATGAGGCGCTTGCTCGCCTTGATATTGGCGTGCGTGGGGCTCGCCCGTCCCGCGCTGGCGCAGGAGTTCGCCGGCGTCGCGGCGTCGGGCGAGGCGCATGGCGTGAGCGCGTTGCTCGAGCATGGTCTGGGGGGTGCGGCCGCATGCGGCGGCGAGGTGGGTGTCACGCGCTGGTTCGCCCTACCCTCGCTCGAGACGCGCGCCGCGGCGTTGGGGCTTGCGGTGCGGTCGTTGCACGTGGCGGTGGGCGTGG
>JANLOU010000099.1:0-1553 GCA_031366735.1 Candidatus Eiseniibacteriota bacterium | reverse complement strand
GCGCTCCGCCTCGAGCGCGCGACCCATGGCGAGCGCCTTCTCCGCGACGCCGCCCAGTAGCTTGAAGGCGTCGGCGCGCCTCACTTTTTTCGCGGTCTTGCCGACGATCACGGTCAGCTCGCACTCGTAGTGCATGAAGTCCACGCCCGGCGGGCGCGTCGTGAACTGCCGATGTCCGGTGAGCGCGCTCTCGCTTTTGAGGAAGACCAGCGGTTCGACTGGCGCCTTGAACTCCAGCTCTTTGGCATGGTCGGCATAGTTCAGGCCCAGCGCAAGAATGGTTCGTGGCCGGGGCGTCGGCGCGAGCGGCGGCAGCCAGCGCACGGCGTCCAAAGCCAGCAGCTGCCCATCGGCCAGAAGCAGCTGGCCATCGCGTTCGGTTGCTTCGTGAATCGCGCCCTGGTAGTGGATGCGCGCGCGCTTCATGCTGGCTCCGCCACCAGGGTATTGGTCAGCTTACCGAAGCCAGGAGCGCTCAGCTCGATCACGTCGCCGACCTTCGCCAGCGGCCGGCCGCCTTGCGCGAGGATGTCGCAACCGAGCATCAGTGCGTCGCCTTCCCCCAGCGTCATGAAGCCAGACACGTCGGCCAGCAATTTCCGCGCGTCGCGTAGCAGTTCGCTGAAGCGCACCGTCTGCTTCAACGCGCCGTTGATCCGCACTTCCAGCACGAACTTCGACGCATTGACGTTCGGGCCGGCCGGCAGCAGCGGGTCGCCGATCCCGAGGAAGCCGTCGAGGCACTTGAACTTCACCGGCGGACGGAAGAAGCTGGCGTGCGGCAGCGACAGGTCGTTCATCAACCGGTAGCCGCCGACTTCACCGGGCGCCTTCATCACCATGGCGATGGTGGCGCCGATTTCGACCTGCGGCGCGCGGGCCGGAACGGGAATGGATGCGCCGTCGGCGCTCCGGGTATTGGCGGTCTTGATGTACAGCACCGGCGCTTTGGGCGGCGCCTTGTAGGGGGCGTCGTGCATTTTCGGCGCCCACGCCGCCAGCTCACTGCGGAAATTCAGCAGCGTGCCGTAGACGGTGCCCATGCCGGTCGTGCTCACGTTCGCTCCAGTTCGATCACGTCGTCCAGCAGCACATAGAGCTCGGCGAGTTTCCGCTTGCCCAGCGACTGCTCCATCCAGCCGTAGTGCTCCTCGATCATGCGCGACAGCTTGCCCACCAGCTTCAGGCCCCTGGGCGTGGCCTCGACCACGCTGCGCCGCTGGTCCTGCGCATCACGTGCGCGCCGCACCAGGCCGTCGCGTTCCATCCGCGCCAGCACGCCGGTGAGGCTGGGCCCGAGGATGAAGGCTTCGCGGGCGACACGCCCGGTTTCAATCGTGCCGTGCTCGCCCAGCACCCGCAGCACCCGCCATTGCTGGTCTGACAGGCCATGCTCGCGCAGGCTCGGTCGGGTGTGGGCCATGACCGATTCCCGCGCCTGCAGCAGCAGGCGTGGCAGGTTGCGGTGGACGAAAGTCGGACTCACCTTGTTATTATATTTAATATATTAAATGAATCTCCGCCCAGCGGCGAAGGTGCGCTTGGGGGAAACC
>JANLOU010000087.1:0-6372 GCA_031366735.1 Candidatus Eiseniibacteriota bacterium | reverse complement strand
CCGTCGAGCAACGAATCCGTCGGCGCGCCCTCGGCGTGCACGCGCGGTACCGCGAACAGCCCGAGCAGCAGGCACAGGCATGTGCGCACCAGGCGCTGCGGCATCCGCTTCAAGAGGTGGCTCCCTTACGCTTTGGTGCAGGTTTGGCGAAGATCGAGTCGGGCAGGCCGGCGTTGATCGAGTAATCCGAGAACTGCATGGCAAAGTCGAACGCGCGCCCGAACTTGGGCACCGGAACCGTGGCGCGGATGCGCGCCAGCATGCGGCTCATGACCCAGTGGCCACCGACTTTGGTTCGCTCGATGACCATCCGATCGATGCCCTTGAGCATGAGCGGCACCGGGGATTGCTTGAACGCGAGCTCCTGTCGCACGATGACATAATCCTTGGTGTCGACCCACACCAGGCCGCTGGGCTCGTACGCGGCCAACACCGAACGCGGTTCGAAATGGATCCGGTAGATGAGGTGATCGCCCACGAGTTCGCGCGACTCGATCCGGTACCTGTACTCGCGCCGGGATGCGGGCTTGAACGCGAAGTTCACCGCATCCTCGCCCATGTTCGAGGAGAACTTGGTGTCCACCTCGCGCTTCTCGGGATCCTTGTCCGGCTTGAGCTCGTAGTGGCGCAGTTCAACCGTCCGCGCCCTGCCGGGTTTCTTCTTATAGACTTTGGAGACCGTTTCCATCAGCACTTCGGGCTTCGCACTCGTGACATTGCGCACCACCCGCATGGTGGCGGTGAACGACTGGTCGGTCATGAGCGATTCGCGGCGCGCTTCGCCTCGGGCCACTCGGTTCAGGATCTCATCGAGCGTGACGCGCGGCGCCGAGACGAGCACTTGGGGAACTTCGGTGCGCATCGTGTCCTCGACTGCCAGCGTCGGGCCGGTGCCCTGGGGATGCGAAGTCGAGGTCGGGGCGGAGGTGGCTGCTGTGTGCGTGACGACGAGTGCTGCAATGAGCGCGACGAGCGTGTTTCGCAGGGGCATGGAGGGTGGAGGTCTCATGGCGGAGGAAGGTGCAGGAGGTGAGGCAGGCCCGCAACACCGCGCGACACATCCGCTACGCCGGGGTGCTCCGGGCCAACCGTTTCGGCCGTGCTGCAATGGCATACGCAGGCTCCTGCCTGCACGTTGCAGCCCAAGCCTGCTCTCGGCACGGTGCGTGCCAAGGATGATAGGGGACGGTCCGGCTCGACTTCCGATGCCGGCAAGGAGGAAACAATGAACTCGCGCTATCTGTGCCTGAGCCTCACCGCCGTTGGTTTGCTCGCGGCGCTTGTCACATCCGCTCAAGCAACCGAGCCGTCAGCGCTGGCGTCGGGCGCTGTCCGAGTGGACCGCGGCGACCTGCTCACATGCACTCCCGAGACTTCGCGACCCAACAACCCGATCGGAGAGACGGTCTCGCTGTTGGCCTACCAGGTGAGTCATGTGAACTCCACGCCGCAGGTGGAGATGAACGGCGTGCACTACCGGCCGCGTCGTCAGTACAGCGACCGCGTGGATGCCTCCAGCGTGAGCCAGATCCATCTCGGGTTCTTCGATCCCGATGGTTCGCGCGGGGAGCAGTTCCTGATCGGTATCCGCGGGGGTCCGATGCTCGACTCCCATGTCCAGCTGGGTCTGGGTGTGGACTGGATCCACAAGACCGAGAAGACCTCGTCGGTCACCAGTTCGCAGAATGGTCCCGGCGGTACGCCCATCGAGGTGCGTCAGGACCTGGCGCGCGCTTCCAGCCATCTTTTCCCGGTGATGGCGTATGTGCAGTTCTCGGCGGACGACAACATGGCGGTGGTGCCGTTCTTCGGTGCTGGCGCCGGTTACGAAGTGATGCTCCTGTCCGCGGAGGATTTCACCACGGGCGCCCAGTACGACGGGACATTCGGAGGCTGGGGCTGGCAGGTCTGGGGTGGCGCGGCGGTGCCGTTGTCGGGTCGCACGCGGGTGACCGGCGAGATCTTCGTCAACGGCGGTGAGTTGACGCGCGATGTGAAGGACAACTTCCTGGGCAGTTCGTACCGCGAGACGGTCGATGTGGACGGCGCGGGGCTGCGGCTCGGTCTGGCGTGGGGGTTCTGAGGATCGGGTTGGTCACCCTCGCGTGAACGGAAGTGTTACACCGGGCACCTCCCGGTGAGTGGGTGGCGCCCCGCGGGCAGCGAACCGCGGGGCGTTGCTGCGCGTGGGTGGCTCGGCTAGGCTCGTCGCATGGCTCGAAAGTCCCCCCGGTCACGCAAGAAGAGCGCGGACGCGCCGAAGCTCCCCGCGTCGCCGCGTGTGCGTTCGGCGCCGGGGCAGTCGCGCACTCGGGCATCACGCGCGGGTCACACGCTGCAGGGCGCGCGTCCCACGCCGGCCTCGCAGAGCGCGGCCAAGAAGCAGGCCTCGCGCGCAACCCCCAAGCCGCGCCGCTCCGTGGTGCCCAAGCTCAAGAAGACGCTGATGCCGGATGGCGTGCGCGTGAAGGCGATCCTCGAACAACTGCATGAGCTGTATCCCGACGCCAAGTGCGCGTTGGATTTTCGAACGCCATTGCAGTTGTTGATCGCCACCATCCTATCGGCGCAATGCACGGATGAGCGTGTGAACATGACCACGCCAGCGCTGTTCGCGAAGTTCCCGGATGCGCCGGCGTTGGCGGGAGCGCCACTGCCCGAACTCGAGAAGTTGATCCATTCCACCGGCTTCTTCCGCCAGAAGGCCAAGAGCATCCAGCAGGCCTGCGCCGACATCGTGGCCCTGCACGCGGGGGAAGTGCCGCGGACTCTGGAGGAGTTGACCGCACTGCGCGGAGTCGGGCGCAAGACTGCGAATGTCGTGCTCGGGAACGCCTTCGGGATCACCTCGGGAATCGTGGTGGATACGCATGTGACGCGACTCTCGAACCGGCTTGGACTCACCACCGAGCAGGATGCGGTCAAGATCGAGTTCGCACTCATGCCACTCGTGCCCAGGGAGTCCTGGACGCTCGTCTCGCACTGGTTGATCCTGCACGGTCGCGCGGTGTGCAACGCACGCAAGCCGCACTGCTCCGTCTGCCCCTTGTCGTCGCACTGTCCCAAGCTCGGCGTCACGGTGTCGCAGTAAAGCCCATGCGCCGCTTCGTCTGTTTGCTCGCGCTGCTCGCCGCGTTCGCCGTCCCGGCCCATGCGGACATGCTCTCGCCCGACGCGCTGGGATTCGAAAGCGCAGCCGCCATCGACGATGCGCGATCCGTGCGAGTGAACCCCGCCGCGATCGGGCTGCGGTATCCCTATGAAGCGCGTTTCGCGTTCGCGCGCAACGCACTCGACCGGGACGGCGTCGCGGGCTCGGCCACATTCGCATGGCGCGGAGTCGGCGTCTTCGCGCAGCGCACCCGGTTCCTCTCGCGGGCGTACGGCGTTGGATTCGGCGCCGGCTCGGACCGGCTGCGCATGGGTTGGAACCCCTCGGTGCTCTCGCCCGATGGTCAGGGCGGCGCATCCGTGGGCGATCACACGCTGGGCGTGTTGTCCCGCCCTGCGCCGTGGCTGTCGGCGGGAGCAGTGCTGAAGCATGCGACCGCACCGGTGTTCCAGGGCGCGCGGCTGAAGCGTGAGCAGACCTTCGCGCTCGGGTTGCGACCCTTCGCCCTGTCGCGAACAGGAGCGCACGGGCTGGGCACTCGCTGGACGATCACCGCCGATTTGACGCTGCGCGAAGGGGACCCCAGCGCTGCCGCGCGGGCGCGCGTCGGCACCGAATGGGAGCCCGCGTCGGGACTGGTGCTGCGCGCCAGCGCCGAACGGGGGGCGTATCGAGTGGGGCTCGGCATCCTGGGAACACGGATGAGCGTGCACGCCGCGCAACAACGCCTCGACGATGTTCGCACCGTCGAGAGCTACGCCTGGAGTATCCACCAGGGCGAAGACCAAACGCACTTCGTGCTGCCGCGCGAGCATCGGGTCGCCTCGGTACGCGTCGCCGGCGTGTTGGCCGATGAATCACTGGGCGGAGTTTCATTGTTGGGAGGTGGCCGCACCACGCCGTCCGCACCGCTCCACCGCCAGCTCGAGCAGGCGCTCGAGGATCCGCTCACACGCGGCGTGTTCCTTGAGATGCAGGGCGTCTCCGGCATGGCGCAGCTCGAGGAGCTGCGCGGACGGCTGCAGAAGCTGCGCGCGGCGGGCAAGCCCGTGGTGGCGTATCTGGAGTACGGCGGCGGACGCAGCGACCTGTTCCTAGCCAGTGCCGCCGAAAAAGTGGTGGCGTCGGAGGAAGCCTTCTTCGGGGCGCTGGGGTTGCGCGCCGAGCGGCGCTACTACAAGCAGTTCCTGGCGGATCAGGGTGTGCGGATGGAGCGCTCGAGTATCGGCCAGTACAAAAGCGCCTATCGCAATCTCAGCGTGGACTCCACGCCTGTCGCCGATAGCATCGTGATCCAGCACCTGCTCGACCAACAACAGCAGTTGTTCGTGCAGACCATGGAAAATGCCCGCCGGATGACGCCTGCTGCGGTCACACGATTCCTGGATGGGCGTCCCTGGACGGCTGCCGAACTCGCCAAGGGCGGCGTGATCGATAGCGTGGGCTACCGCGAGGACGCGTTGCGCATGTTGGGCCGGCTTGCCGCTCTGGGCGACAAACCGCGCACGACCGATCTACGCCGCACTCCACGGGCACGCCGTACCTGGACCGAACCTGCGCGGATCGCGGTGGTGTTCGCCAGCGGCGGGATCGAAGTGGGCCGCAGCGGCAGCGACTTGTTGAGTGGTGGCTTCATGGGCAGCGAGACGGTTGTTGCGCAACTCGAGCGGGCTTTCCACACGCCGAGCGTGAAGGCCGTGGTCATGCGAGTGGAGAGCCCGGGCGGCTCGGCGCTCGCCAGCGACCTCATCGATCATGCGGTGCAACGGCTCAAGCGCGAGACGGGTAAGCCGTTCATCGTCAGCATGGGGTCGGTGGCAGCCAGTGGGGGTTACTACATCAGTTGCCACGCCGACCGGATCTACGCGGACCGCTACACGCGCACGGGCAGCATCGGCGTGCTCTTCATGAAGCCGTCGTTCGAAGGGTTCTACGCCAAGCATCGTATTCGTCAGGAGGACTTCGAGCGGGGCGACCTCATGCGCTCGTGGTCCTACGCGCGGGATTGGACGCCGCGCGATCAGGCCGTCGCGGACTCGTCGATCCGGCGCTCGTACACCGCGTTCGTCCGCAAGGTGGCGGATGGGCGCGGCATGGAGACCTGGGAGGTGAACGCATACGCGCAGGGCCGCGTCTGGCTGGGCGAGGACGCGGCCACCAAGCGGCTGATCGACGGGATCGGCGGATTGGACGCCGCGATCGTCGAGGCGCGCCGCCGCGGCGGGATTCCCGAGCACGAACGCATCCGCCTGCTCGAGTTGCGTCGACCTCGCGGCTCGTTCGTCGAACGATTGCTCGGCGGCTATCTGCGCGATCTGGTCTCGCGCGAGTTGCGCGCACCTGAGTTGATGCAGGTGCAGGCACGCGAGGATGAAACGCTGGAGTCACTCGCGGACTGAGGCTCCGTCCGCGTCCGCCGCTGCAATCTGGCGCATGCGCTCGTTGTCGGGGCGCGTGGCCTGCCGCTTGAGCAGCTCGCGAGCGAATCGCGCGGCCTCGCGTGGGCGACCGACTTCTGCCAAGAGCAGCGCACGGTCATAGAGCGCGTCATGATAGAGCGAGTCCACCGGATCGACCGCCGCGAACTGAGCGATCGCCTCGAGGCGCAACTGGCGCGCCTGCCACATCTCGGGCGTGCGATCGGCCAGTAGCGCGAGCGCGACTCCCAATCCCAGACGCCCTTCGCCATAGTGGGGGGCGCGTTCGCACGCCGCGCGATACCGATGCGCCGCGCCCGCATGATCGTGCACGGCCAGCGCCATCGCCGCGATCGCGGCCTGCGCGCGCGGGTCGCGCGGGTGGCGTCGTGCCACTTGCTCGAGCGAAACGCGCGCCTCGGCGATCCACGCGAGCATCGACGCGGTGGGCGAATGGTTGGCGATCGGGGTGCCGCCGAGCACCGCGGCCTGCCAACGGAGCGGGCCCGTGGACACCGCGATCCGCCGACCGAGGACGTTGCGCACCACACGGGCGGCGGCATCGTCCGAGAGCCCCACGGGCCACTGCGGCTGCATCGTGATCGAGACGATGGCTGCGATGAGAAGCACGGTGAGGTTCGTGATGAACAACAAAGTGGGCCATCCCCGCCAGCGCTTGCGAGCTGCGGGAGTGGAGGTGGGCTGGCTCGAAGTGGGATCGGTCATGGATGGGCGCAAGGTTAGCACGGCGCCGCTTCGGAACCCGTCGGCGACCCGCCCGAACGGGGGGCGTGGCGGCAAGCTCCCATGCGTGTCGGCCCGAGCGTGAGCGGGGGGAAGGCG
>JANLOU010000085.1:0-2012 GCA_031366735.1 Candidatus Eiseniibacteriota bacterium | reverse complement strand
GATGTCGTGATCAACCGGGCGGTGCTCGGAGCACTGCGATACCAGCGCAGGGACGAGCGGACTGGTTACCACTACTGCGGGCCTGATGGCTGATCGTGAAGTTGGATCATTTCGATCGGTTAGCAATCTCCGTCGGAGATTGTTCAGCAAGACCGTTCGGGGCGTGATCTAACAGGCGCATGGATCAAGAGCTGGGACTCGATGGTGTCGCGCGGCTGGAGGCGTACTTCGACCGGATCGGAACCGTGCTGGGCGACGACCGCCGACGGGCCTCGTTCGCGACGTATGCGCTGGGACTCATGAGCGAGGGCGACCGCAAGAGCGTCGAGCCCATCGCCGCTCGCGCCGCGGGCGAACCGCTCGCGACCCAGCGCGTCCACGATCGCCTCCTGCACTTCGCCGTCGATTCCAAGTGGAGCGACCGCGACATGCGCCACGAGGCTGCGTCGTATGGGATCGCCGCGATGACCACCCGAGGTCCCATCGAGACCTGGATCGTCGACGACACCGGCTTTCTCAAGCAAGGCATCCACTCCGTCGGTGTTCAGCGGCAATACACGGGCTCTGCGGGCAAGGTGACCAATTGCCAGATCGGGGCCAGCCTCACGGTGGCCACGCGCACGGAGCACCTGCCCATCGACTTCGAGCTCTACCTGCCGCACAGCTGGACCGACTCTCCAGCTCGCCGTGCCGAGGCGCGCATTCCGGACGAGGTCACGTTCAAGACCAAGCCCGAGCTCGCGCTCCAGATGATCCGCCGCGCACGCGAAGACAAAGTTCCTCCGGGGGTCGTGCTCGGCGATACGGCGTTCGGTACCTCGAGCGACTTCCGGCTCGCGCTCCGCCGCATGAGCATGGACTACGCGCTGGCCGTCACCAAGACGACCAAGATCTGGCGCATGGACCGCCTCGGCCGTCGTCGCGGCGTGCCGCTCACCATCGAGGAGCTGGCCCGCTCGCCCAAGCTCAAGTACCGCCGGTGCACCTGGCGCGAAGGCACCAGAAAGTCCCTCTCCTCGCGCTTCGCGCAAGAGCGCATCGTTCCCTTCCACGACGATGGCGTTCCTCCCAGCGTGCGCGAAGACGTGCTCGTCCTCATGGAGTGGGAGGACCATGAAGCTGCTCCCACCAAGTTCTACTTCGTGAACATCAGCCCCGACCGCCAGCTCAGCACCAAGCAGATCGTCCGCATCCTCAAACAGCGCTGGCGCACCGAGCGCGTCTACGAGGACCTCAAGGGCGAGCTCGGGTTCGATCACTACGAGGGCCGCCGCTTCCCTGGCTGGCATCACCATGTCTCCGTCGCGCTGGCCTGCTTCTCCTTCATCGTCGCCGAACGCGGGCGGCGCTTTCCCCCCTCGGCAGGAGCGCGAGCTCAAGCCCACCCGCTCCAGCTCGCGGCCTGAGCGCCACTTCCCCGATTCCTTCATCACCACCCGCCTCGCCATCTCGCGGGTCGCGGCCTCCTGGCTACCTCGCTGCCCCTGCTGTCATCACAAGGCCACCGTCGCTGCTCGAGCACACGGGCCCCGTTCGACGCAAGCTCGGACTTCGGTGGGGTACCCGCAGTAGTGCTAGCGCCCTGACAGGCAGCGAGACGCGCCTCCGGGCGATCATCGACACCGCGGTGGACGCGATTCTCACCATCGACGACAAGGGGCAGATCGAGCGAGTCAATCCATCGGTCGAGCGCATCTTCGGTTATTCGCCTTCGGAGCTCGTCGGTAGCAACGTGAACATGCTGATGCCATCGCCGGACCGGGAGCAACATGATGGCTATCTGGCGAAGTACAGCGCGACCGGCGCCCGCAAGGTGATCGGCATCGGCCGCGAGCTCACCGGGCGCCGCAAGGATGGCACTGTGTTTTCGGCTGAGCTCGCGGTCAGCGAGATGTTTGTCGATGGCAAGAAGCTGTTTACCGGGATCGTTCGCGATATCTCGCGGCGCAAGGATGCCGAGCGGGACCTCCATCAATTCAAGACCACGCTCGACCGTACAAAGGATGCCATTC
>JANLOU010000335.1:0-2714 GCA_031366735.1 Candidatus Eiseniibacteriota bacterium | reverse complement strand
CCGACTTCTCGATCAACGTCTTCGCTCCCCAGTCCACCCCCCTGGGGGCCGCCGACTTCCTGCTCTGACGGTCCGTTGGCGCGACGCCGCGAAGCGTAGGTCCGCTTTGGGTCGATTGTGTTGAAGAAGTCCGGACCGCTTTGTGTTGAGGGTCACATCAACTTCCAACGATCAAACAGTTAGAACATTTTCCAATTTTGCATGAGAATTTAGCAAAAATATTGCTGATACTTGACCCAAGTGAACGTGTGACCGCATTTTTCAACACAATTGGTCGAGAGCGGACGTTGTCGTCACCACCCGTAAGCAGACGCCACGAAGGTCTATTAGCGTAGCGGACGAAGCTCCGATCCGGGGGCCCGCCGGCGCCGGAACCCCTAGCGGTGCACGCGCATCTTTGCCGTTTCACATCTGCCCGCCACCCGCCTAGGGTCTGACGACTGGGCCGCGGCGCGGGACCCTTGCGGGCAAGTTGGACGTCCGCCCTGCGAAAGGTAGGCGCGTGCAGATGATTTCACGAGCGAACGGGGAACGGAAATGCTCGACAGCCTGACTTTGGACGGCGGCCACGTTGGGCTGGATGACGCGGTGGTCGCCGCATTTCGCAGGCGGGTGCGAGGTGGCGTGATCCTCGCCCGAGACGCAGCCTATGAGGCCGCGCGGCGGGTCTGGAACGGCAATGTCGATCGCCGTCCGGCGCTGATCGTGCGCTGCGCCGACGCCGGCGACGTGGCGCGTGCGGTCGACATCGCCCGCACCCAAGGCTTGCTCCTCTCTGTTCGTGGCGGCGGGCACAGCGCCCCCGGCTATGGCGTCAACGACGGTGGCATGGTGCTCGACCTGTCCCTGATGAAGCAGATTACGGTGGACCCTGTGCGTCGCACCGCCCGCGTCCAAGGTGGCGTATTGTGGCTCGAGTTAGACGCGGCGACCCAGGCGCACGGTCTCGCGGTCACGGGCGGCACGGTCTCCAACACCGGGGTCGGCGGTCTTACCCTCGGCGGCGGCATCGGATGGCTGGGCGGCCTGCACGGAGCGACCGTCGACAACCTCCTTTCCGCCGAGGTTGTTACCGCCGATGGCAAGTTGCGCCGTGCGAGTGAGACGGAGGAGCCCGACCTGTTCTGGGCGCTGCGCGGCGGCGGCGGCAACTTTGGCGTCGTCACCGAGTTCGAGTTCCAGCTGCATCCGGTTGGCCAGGTGCTAGGCGGGATGGTGCTCCACCCGCTGGACCAGGCGCGCGACGTGCTGCGCTTCTATCGCGACTTCGTTCCGACCCTGCCTGACGAGGCCGAGGTCCATGCAGGCCTGCTGGCGCCGGAAGGGACGCCGGTGCTGGCCTTGCTGATGGGCTACAACGGACCGATCGAGGCGGGCGAGCGCGTCTTGGCGCCGCTCCGCCAGTTCGGAGCGCCGATTGCCGACCTTGTGCGGCCGATGTCCTACGGCGAGCGCCAAGTCATGATCGACGAGCCAAACGCCGTCCACGGGCTGCAGCGCTATTGGCGTTCGGCATTCACCGAAGAGCTCTCTGATGCGCTGATCGACGAGTTCGTGGCAGCGGCCGGCCGTTTCTCTTCGCCGATGAACGCGCTCTTGATGTTCTACATCCACGGCGAGATTTGCCGGCGACCGGCGTCGGCGACCGCCTTTTCGGCGCGCCGCCCACAGTGGGACATAGACGCAATAGGCTGCTGGACCGACCCGGCGGAAAGCGCGAGCCATATTGGCTGGGTACGCACACTGTGGGCTAGGCTTGAGCCGCACCTGCTTGGCAGTGTCTACGTCAACCACATCACCGCAGACGATCAGCCGGAAAAGGTGCGCGCGTCGTTTGGTGAGAACCATGCCCGTCTTCGCCGGATCAAGGCCGCGTACGACCCCGGAAATCTGTTCCGCGTCAACTCCAACATCACGCCCGAGGCCTGACGAGCGAGGTGGACGCTTGCCCTCGGAGCGCCGCCTCTGATCTGCTAAACGCATCCCGGCGATGACCGCTTAGGGTCGAAAGTTGTCGTTGGCGTTCAGCCCAGAAGCGGACATCGGCCGTCCTGCCCTGAAGCAGACGTTCCTGACGTCAGCTATGGGTGGATTCCAGACTTTCGGCCGGGTGCCGCAAGCACCAGTATCGCGCCCACCGTTCCTTGACTTGCAGGCCGCAGCAGGCGTCATGATACTGTCGGGGGACTGACGAAGATGGCGACGATCCGGGCCGAACCGACAGCGCGCCGCGTCGTCCAGCGCCACATATTCGTCGGTGCCCTGGGCCTCTTCGCCGTATCGGTTGCGGCGACCGCCTTCGTCCCAGAGTACTGGCGTTTCGCAGCGGGCCGTTTCCCGATTGCGCCGGTGCTACACGTCCATGGGGCGTTGATGGCCGCCTGGCTGGCGACGTTCGTCCTCCAGGTCTGGCTCGCCGCCAGCGGGCGCGCCGCGCTGCACCGCAGACTGGGGCCTTACGGCATCGCCCTCGGCGTGGCGGTGTGGGCCTCGATGGTCTTCGTATCTGTCCACGCGGTGGTGGCGCATCCTCTTCCGGTGGACCTCTCCGGCTACGATGAGCAACTGCAGGACGTCTACACCGATACGACCTTCATCGCGCTTCTCCTGTGGGCCGCGTATGAACGCCACCGCCCCGCCTGGCATAAGCGGTTTATGGCGATGACCCTGTTCGTGGCGCTTGGGGCGCCCGTCGAGCGCCTGGAATGGGTGCC
>JANLOU010000620.1:0-3282 GCA_031366735.1 Candidatus Eiseniibacteriota bacterium | reverse complement strand
TGCGAGTTGCGCTGGAACAGGATCAGCTGTTCGAGCAACGCTTGATGATGCCCCCACTCCACTGCGACGCGCACTTGGCGCCACGCACCACTCCACGCCCCGCCAGCGTCCCAACTTTCGCCCCGCTCGGGTTGCAGCGCGGGATTGCCCAGGACACTGCCCTGATTGCCGAACAGCTCGAGGAAATCCGGTGCGCGCTGCGAGCGCGACCAGTTCGCGCGTAACTCGAGGCCATGCGGCAATTGCAATCGTGTGCCGAGCTGTGGGCCATTCAGCTCGCGCACGCCGTCGCGTGCCGTGATGGCGCCGCCCACGCCGCTGCTGCGCAGGTGGTCCTCCTGGCGATCCCAACGACGCCCCGCGTGCAATGTGAACCAGTCCCCCACGGGCAGCAGTCGAAGCGTGACGAACGCGCTGCGCGTGGTGCGCGTGCTGGGCGGCGGCACCGGCAGTCCCTGTGTGATCGCCGAGGGCTCAGCGCGCTCGGTTCGCAGGCCCCCACCGGTGGAGAGAAGCACTCGCGTCCATGCCGCGGGCGCGGCCAACTCGGCGCTCAGGCCGGCGTGACGGAATCGCTCATCGGTCGCCTGGCGGCCCAGCCCCAACTCGCCCTCGGTGTCGCGAAAGCGCGAGCGCTCGTGTTGCAGATCCGCGCGCAGCATCAGCCCGGGCGCAGCATCGAGTGGCGCGAACGCCGATTCGAGCGAGACGCGCTGCCGCTGGAAACTGAGCCGCGGATGGCGCGCCGGCACCGTTCCCAGGCCCGGCATCCCCTGCGCCTTGTGGAACGCGTCCCCCAGTAACGCCACCCGGACTCCCGCGCGCGGCTTCCACGAGATGCGGGCGAGCGAGGCGATGGCATCGAAGCGCGCGTTCTGTCGCGTGCTCGTGCTGTCATCACTTGGGTTCTGTGGGGTGCCGTTGTCATCGAAGTAGGCGAAGTCCCCTTGCGAGCCTTGGTAGCCCACATGCGCGAACCCCGCCCACGCGCCCCGCGTCTGGGCCAGTGTGCCCCTGGCCTCTGCCGTGCCGAACGATCCCGTCGCGACGCGCAAAGAGCGCACGCGTGCCGCATCGCTCGTCACCAGATTCACCGCACCGCCGGGCGTGGCGGGGCCCAGCGTCAGCGGGCTCATGCCGCGGTACACCTCGATGCGCTCGATCAGCGAGGAGGGCAGGTCCGAGACATCCACCGTGCCATGCGCCGCGGAGGTGAGTGGAGCGCCGTCCAGATACACAGTCACCTGGCCCGGGGGCGCGCCGCGCAAGGACACGGTGCTGAATGCGCCCAAGCCGCCGTACTGCACGATGCGCACGCTGGCACTGGAGGCGAGCAGTTCGGCGGTGCTCTCCAGCGCGCGATTCGATACTCCGGCGCGCAGCTCGGACACGAATGCCGTGGGCAGTCGCCGGCGCGCCGCAAGCAGCGCGCGCGCGCGAGAGACCTCGACCGCCGCCAGCGTGACGACCGGCTTGGGCAGGGAGTCTGGCGTGCTCGGCGCGAGCAATGTCGCGCCCATGATCAGGGTCAGGAAATCGATCACGGCGTCCTTCGCGCTGGAATCGAGAACGCCCTGCCGACGGAAGGACACGCGGGACAGGGCGAGGACGCCACATCACCGCGGCGCCTTCCGAAAGAGGCGACGGGCGTGACTGGCTCCCAGGCAGGTTTCCTGACTCAGGGCGATGGATCCTTGCGGATCCGGGTGCGCTTGCCTTCCCAGCGAAAGTTCGCCAGTGGCGGTTCAGCGCGCCGCGCCCATCACAGTGGCGGGACCGTGCGGGAATCTCACCCGCTTCCCTATTACCCCACGCGATGTGGGCACCTTGGAGATGTGAGCCGCAAGATGCGCGAACTCGGCAGGAGCGTCAAGGCGGGTCGATGGCTCCCAGCAACGCCCGCGCCCGCGCGAACACGCCCCACCACATGGGCCGCGTGAGCTTGCCGGTCTGGGTGTTCTGCCGGCTGGGGTGGAAGCTGCAGAGCAGGACGCGGCCATCCGGAAGCGTGGCTTCGGCCGCATGCGCGAACGCGGGTCGTTCCCGCGCGGCGAGCCGATCCCACAGCCCACTGGAGCGCAGGAACGCCTCATGCCCGATCCGGCCCAGCGTCACGATCACCTGCACGCGCGCCAACAATCGCAGGTCGGCCACCAGGTACTCGCGGCAATGCTCCAACTCCTGCGGCAACGGTTTGTTGCCGGGCGGCGCACAGCGGCCGGCGGCGCTGATGTAGCAGTCGGTCAGCGCAAGGCCGTCGTCGCGCGATTCACTGGTGGGCTGGTTCGCGAAGCCGTGCGCGTGCAAGGCGGCATAGAGCCAGTCGCCACTGGAATCCCCGGTGAACATGCGGCCGGTGCGATTGGCGCCATGCGCGCCCGGCGCCAACCCCACCACGAGCAGGCGCGCGTGCGGGTCGCCAAAGCCCGGCACCGGACGACCCCAGTACACTTGATCGCGGTACGCGCGACGCTTCTCGCTCGCGACGGCGGCGCAGTAAGTGCGCAACCGCTCGCAGCGCTCGCACGCGACGATCGCACGATTCACCGCCGACAGTGTTCGGAACTGCGCGCTCACCGCGCGCCCATCCACACCACGCGCCGCACCCGCACGCCACGGGCATCCTCGAGTCGCGCGAAGTAGATCCCACGCGCTGCGAGCCCGCCCGCCTCGCGGCGTCCGTCCCACACCACCGCGCTCGAGCCGATCGGGAGGCGACGCGACCACACGCGCCGACCGGTTGCATCGAGCAATTCCAGGCGCGCTTCGCCGCGCGCGCCCTCGACCGCGAAGGCCACCGACCCGCGCGCGGGATTCGCTCCAGAGCGCAGGCTCAAGTCGCCCGGGCCCGCATTCGATTGATCCAGCACGGGAAAAGAACGCAGCAGCGTGAACCCGCCCGCACTAAGCGCCAGCGTCACCTGCCAACCCGCGTGCACGCTCTGCCCGGGCAGCGGCGCCCAGTTGCCGCGAGCCACGAACTGCTCCACGCGCCGCGATGCCGGCAGCGTCAGGCGCACCGTCCGCGCCGCCGAGGAATCGCTGTTCACCACCAACAGGTGCGGCATCCCGAGTGAATCCACGAAGGTCCCCAGCACAACGCGACCCTCGACCTCGAGCACCACGCTGTCGGGCGCGAACGCGGTGCCACCCAGTGGAACGGAGCCCGCGTGCTCGGTCGTGAGCCATTGCATTCCCGCCAGCGTCTCACCGATCGGTAGTGCGCGTGCATTGAGCGCCTTCACGCTCTCGTACAAGGGCGTCCGCGCACCGCTCCCCCAC
>JANLOU010000608.1:0-1540 GCA_031366735.1 Candidatus Eiseniibacteriota bacterium | reverse complement strand
GAATGTTCGGCAATGTCGCCACGTCGGTGTACTCGAACACCCTGCCTGCCCACGGGCCCGTCCAAGTGGCCCCGGTCGCCGCCCAGGCCGTGTCCCCAGGGGAAACCACATGCTGCCAGCCTCGACCCGAGAGGCGCAGTTGCGCTTTCGGATGGTTCGTTACGGTGGGTGGGGGGGTGATGTTTTCCACTGTTACCTTGTTCGCAACCGTGAACAATCGTTTGTAGTAGTCGCGGACTGAGTTCAGCCTGAAACTCGCCTCCAGCGTGCGCCGCTCGCCGTAGTTCTGGCTGGTGACTCGGATCAGTACTGTGCTGTCGCTGCTGACGGTTCCCACCGAATCCCATGCTCCGCCAAGCCGGTGTTGCATGGCCACGGCGCTCACGACACGGTAGCTCCCGACCGCGGCTGCGGCGCTGGCGAGTCGCCGGTTGGGCGGCGCCACGATCAGTGATTTGACCATCTCGATGCCGCTTTCGGCATCGTACAGGCCCTGCTGGCGGGCGTGGCTCACCGTGAGCGATTGCGCTTCGTAACTCGAGAGCGTGAACAGGGACAGTCCCAGGATGGTGAGCGCGAGCACGAACATCACCACGCCGACCAGAATGAATCCGGATGCGTGCGTGCGCGGGTTCACAGGCCCGGCCGGTTCTTCATCTCGACCCAGGTCGACATGGGGATGCGTTCGCCATTGGGGGTGCGCAGGCGCAGTTCGATCACGCGCACGAAAGTATCGTTCGCGGTCACCTCGAAGCGCTCGACGCGAGACGCCAGCAGTGCTCCACGGCTGGTGGTGGAAAGCACCGGGCCGTCGTAGATGAGCGAGTCCTCCCACCAATAGAAATACTGCGAGTCCGGAAAAGTGCTGCTGAACTCCAGCTTGAGCGTGCGCTCCCCGACGGGACCCCAGACCGTGGCCCGAGTGGCCATGGCGGCGCGCGCGCTGATTCCGTCCAGTACGAGCGTGCCCTCACGCTGGGTCACGGCCTGAGAGGAGGCGTCCATCCACACGCCCTGCGCGTTCAGGTAGAACGCCACCAGCCCCGTCATGGCAATTGCAGCCAACACCATCACGATGGTGAGTTCCGTGAGCGTGAAGCCGCGTTTGTCCAGCGGTGCGGGTCTCATGGTCGGGGGACCAGTCGGGCGTAGGTGATGGAATCCGAAGAACCCGTCTGGGTCCAGATCACGCGCACGGTGACCAGCTTGAGCGAGTTGGCGGCAGGAGTGGCCGGCGGCGGCGGTGCCACGGTCCAACTCTCGGAGCCGATCGGGGTGGCGTTGTAGACGAAAGGCACGGTGGTGGCGGGATGTGGGCCGAATGCGAGCGAGTCCGAGGTCAGGGGCAGCGCGCCCAGATATTCCATGCGGGCCTGCGCCACGCCCATGGCCCGTCGGCTGACATCGAACCGGTAGATGAAACTGCGTCCAATCCCGAACGAGTAGGCCAGACTCGAGATCGCGATGATGGAGATGACGATCCCGACGATGGCCTCAACCAGAGAGAGCCCGGCGGAATCGAGTGGGACCCAGCGCCGAG
>JANLOU010000599.1:0-3406 GCA_031366735.1 Candidatus Eiseniibacteriota bacterium | reverse complement strand
TGCTCAATAGCGTTTTTGGTTCGATCTGTTCGATCACAGGTGCCCCCGTGCTGGACACGCCGCGAAGCTCGAACGGTCGCCCGGTGATCGACGCGCTCGCCCTGTTCGGAAACCCCATGCGTCCGGGACTCGAATCCACCGTGCGACTCACGCTTGCCAAGCGCGACCGGGTCGAGATCGCGTTGCTCGACCTCTTCGGCCGCCGGGTGCGCACATTGGCGTCACGGGAGTTCACGGCAGGGGAGCATTCGCTGCGCTGGGATGGCACCGATGATGCCGGCCAACGGCTGGCGCGTGGGGTCTACTTCGCGCATGTGCGGTATGCCTCGAGCGGTTTTTCGGACACGCGCAAGGTCGCCCTTCTGCGATAGTTTGGCGCTCGTACCGCCTCCAGCGGGTGCCCGGGCGGGCGAACAACCCGCTCGGGTCCGCTGGGCCGTCGGGAGTCCCGCCGCTGTTGACACCGCTTTGGCGGTCCCCTAGGTTGCCGGTGTTCTTCGTTGTGCTATTCACGCGGGCATAGCTCAGTTGGTAGAGCGCGAGCTTCCCAAGCTTGAGGTCGCGGGTTCGACCCCCGTTGCCCGCTCCATGTCTGGCAGGACCCTCGGCGCGTCGGCCTTCTGGATCCCGGCGCGCCGTCCTGTTGGTGCGAGAAACCATGCCCGCTCCTGTCATCGCCATCATCGGTCGCCCCAACGTCGGCAAGTCCACGCTCTTCAACCGCATCGTGGGAGAGCGCCGTGCCGTCGTGCACGACCGGCCCGGCGTCACGCGCGACCGCAATGCCGTGCGCGCCGAGTGGCTCGAGCGTGAGTTCGTCCTGGTCGACACGGGCGGCTTCCTGCCCACCGCGATGGAAGGCCGCGACGCGGATGTGCGCCGTCAGGCCGAAGCCGCCATCGGACTGGCCAACGCCGTCATCTTCCTGCTCGATGCCCACACCGGCGTGACGGATCTGGACCAGGCCATCGCGGTCCAGTTGCGCAAGTCCCAGGTGAAGACGCTGGTCGTGGTCAATAAGGTCGACAAGCCCGGCGATGCGATCGTGCACGACTTCCATCGCCTTGGACTCGGCGATCCGCTTCCGATCGCCGCCGAGGGCGGCTTCGGTATCGGCGACCTGCTCGATGCGATTCTTGCGATGGTGCCCGAGACCGTGGACACCGAAGCCCCTGCACCGCGGGTGGCGATCGTGGGCCGTCCCAATGTGGGCAAGAGCTCCATCGTCAATGCGCTGCTGGGCGAGGAACGCGTCATGGTCGAGGCCACTGCGGGCACGACGGTCGATGCCATCGACGCGCGCTGGCGGACTCCCAAGGGCGACTTCATTCTTGTGGACACAGCCGGCATCCGTCGACAATCCATCTTCGAGGATCAGGCCGAGTTCTACGCCACCATGCGCGCCATGAATGCCATGGAGCGCGCCGATGTCGCGGTCCTGGTGATCGACAGTGTGCTGGGATTCGAGAAGCAGGAGGCGCGCCTCGCCCATCATGCACTTGATGCGGGCTGTGCGCTGTTGGTGCTCTACAACAAGTGGGACCTGATCGAGGATCGCGAAGTCGCGTGGAAGCATGTGCAGGCCGAACGCGCGCGTCGCTTCCCGACGCTGGCGGAACTCCCGGCGCATCCGGTCTCGGCGCTCGACAAGACACATCTGGCCAAACTGCCTGAGTACATCCAGGCGCGCGTGTTGGAGAATACCCGCCGCATCTCGACCCATGACCTGAACGAGTGGCTCGAGTTGGTCCAGAAGAAGCGCGCGGTCCCCAGCAATGCCGCCGGTAAGTTCCCCAAGATCTACTACATGACCCAGACGGGTAGTTGCCCGCCGACCTTCACGCTGTTCGTGAATGCCCCCTCGCGCCTGAGCGACAACTACCGCAGCTACCTGTGGGGCAACTTCGCAGACCATTTCGGATTCCGCGGAACACCGCTCAAGTTCCGGGTGAAGAAGAGCGAGTAGGAGAGTCCTGCACATGGATTTCGCGCTACCGTTGCTCATCGGCTATGTATCCGGGTCGCTGCCCTGGGGCTTGTGGCTCGGGTGGTGGTTCAAGCGCGTCGATGTGCGCACATTGGGTTCGCGGAACCTTGGCGCGACGAATGTCTACCGCTCCCTCGGCCCGGGCATCGGGGCGGCGACGCTCATCCTCGATATCGCCAAGGGCGCACTGCCCACCTGGCTGGTGCCGTTGCACTTCGGCGCGGCGTTCCCGGGTGGGTTCGAATGGTGCCGCCTGGCAGTCGGACTGGCCGCCGTGCTGGGCCATGTGTTCACGCTGTTCGCCCGGTTCAAGGGGGGCAAGGGTGTTGCCACCACGGTGGGCGTGCTGCTCGCACTCAGCCCGGCAGCGTTCGCGGCCTTCATGGGCGTGTTCCTGCTCTGCCTGGCGCTCACGCGGTTCGTCTCGCTGGGTTCCATGCTGGGGTCCCTGGCGTTCGCGGTGACTCTGGGCTTTGTGGCGCCCGGCGGCTGGCGCAGCCCCACATTCGGATTCGGCGTGCTCGTCGCCGCGCTGGTGATCATCCGGCACCACGACAACATCCGCCGATTGCTCAAGGGCACCGAGCATCGGTTCCACTTCAGGCGGAAGCAGGAAGGGGCCCCATCATGAGCTGCGTGGCCATCTTCGGAGCGGGGTCATGGGGCACGACCCTGGCAGTGCACCTGGCCAACGCGGGGCACGAAGTGCGGATCTGGGGGAATGACCGGGCCGAACTCGACGCCATGGCACGGGACCGGGAGAACGCCAAGTTTCTGGCTGGCATCCGGCTACCCGATGGAGTTAAGGTCCAGCCGCAACTGGAGGCAGCGCTTGAAGGCGCGGACTTCAATCTGTATGTGGTCCCGTCCCAGGCCGTGCGGTCGGTTGCGGAGCAAGTGTCCAAGCTTGGAACCAGCGCCATTCCGGTATGCGCCAGCAAGGGTCTGGAGTTGGGCACCCTGCAGCGCCTCTCGGAGGTACTGAGCGAGGCACTTGGCGATGCCTCACCCGTGATCCTGACGGGGCCGAGTCACGCCGAGGAGGTGGCGGTTGGCATTCCCACTTCGATCGTGGCGGCCAGCGTCGATGCGGCGCGCGCCAAGGAAGTACAGATGCTGTGCGCTTCTCCGCGGTTGCGGGTGTACACGAACTCCGATGTGGTGGGTTGTGAGTACGGCGGCGCGCTCAAGAATGTCATCGCCATCGCTGCAGGCGTCTGTGACGGCCTGGGCTACGGCGACAATACCAAGGGTGCGCTGCTCACCCGGGGGTTGGCCGAGATCTCCCGGCTCGGCGTTGCGATGGGTGGCCGGCAGGAGACATTCTTCGGACTCACCGGGATGGGTGACCTCATCGCTACGGCGATGAGCCACCACAGTCGCAATCGCCATGTGGGCGAGCGACTGGGCAGGGGCGAG
>JANLOU010000570.1:0-2226 GCA_031366735.1 Candidatus Eiseniibacteriota bacterium | reverse complement strand
CGCTCACCCCATCGCGGCGTTCGGCACCGAGGAGCAGAAGCAGCGCTACCTGCCGCGGCTCACCACGCGCGACATGGGCGCCTTCTCGCTGAGCGAGCCCGGCTGTGGCTCGGATGCGGCAGCGCTCACGACCACCGCGGTGCGCGAGGGCGACGATTACATCCTGAATGGCACCAAGAACTGGGTCACCAATGGCGTGCACGCCTGGACCTTCCTGGTGTTCGCCCGCACCGGCGGGCCCGGCGCCAAAGGGATCAGCGCGTTCATCCTCGAGCGCGACATGCCGGGGCTGGTCGTGGGCAAGTGCGAGGACAAGATGGGGCTGCGCGGCTCGCATACCGTGACGCTCTCGCTCGAGAATCTGCGAGTGTCCGCCCGCCAGCGCCTGGGCGGTGAGGGTGAGGGGTTCGCAATCGCGTTGAGCTCGCTGGACAAGGGGCGGATCGGCGTCGCTGCACAGGCGTTGGGGGTGATGGAAGCCGCATTCGCGGCCGCCGTCCGGTACGCACAGCAGCGCTCGGCATTCGGCAGCCCCATTGCCAGGATCCAAGCGGTGCAGTTCAAGCTTGCCGAAATGGAAAAGAGAATCCAGGGAGCACGGTTGCTCATCCAACGAGCGGCGTGGCTGAAGGACACCGACCAACCCTGCACACGCCAAGCGGCCCAAGCCAAACTCTATGCGACCGAGGCTGCCACCTTCGTCACGCATCAAGCAATCCAGGTGCACGGCGGCTACGGTTATGTGAAGGAGTATCCCGTCGAACGCTACTACCGTGATGTTCGCGTCATGGAGATCTACGAAGGCACCTCCGAGATCCAGCGGTTGGTGATCGCACGCAGCGTGCTCAAGGATGGCGTGAAGGTTTGATCGGAGCCCCCGTGTCGTTGCTTCAACCCGCCACCCCGCCTGAGCGTTTCGATGTCTCGGCCGAGCTCTACCGCAGCGCCTTCGCGACGGCATTGCCGTGGCTGGACTACCTGGCCGGCGCGAACGCTGCGCAGTTGCCACGCTGGCAGGCGGCGTACGAGAAGAGCGTGCTCACCCAGGCCCAGCGCACATTGCTGGGTGGCTTCACGCGCCGCATGCCGGTGCTGGTCATGAGTGGCATCTGGTGTGGCGACTGCATCCGCGAGGGCGCGCTGCTGCAACGCATCGCCGAAGCGGCGCCCAGCATGGAACTGCGCTTCATCGATCGCGACCAGACGCCTCAGGCGCTGCGTGAGGCGTGGCATACGCTCGGCGCGCCGCGCGTGCCGGCCACGCTGGTGTTGTCCGAGGACTTCTGGTTCGTGGACAGGCTCGGGGATCGGTCGTTGGCCACCTACCGCCGCATGGCGCGCACTCAACTGGGGGACTCGTGCCCCACAGGAATCGGTTCACCGGCCCCCGATGAACTGGCCGCGGCGATGCAGGAGCTGGTCGATCGGTTCGAGCGAGCGCACCTGTTGCTTCGGGTGATGCCGTTGTTGCGCCAGCGACACGGCGACTGAAGGACTTTCAGCGAATCCGCGTCAACCAGTAGCACTCCTCAAGTGAGTGGCCCTACGGAACCGCTCCCGGGCAAGCCCCGACAGCGCGAACCGCACACGATCCTCGAGCGATGCATCGGGCATCGCATCGCACATCACCGCGCCCCGCTTCGCCTCGTCCACGCGTAACCCCAACTGCCGCAGCCACGGAATCACCTCGTCGCGGCGCGCACGCTGATCAACATGCGCCGGGGCATGTTCGATATGCGTTCCGGTCTGTTCGCGCGTTGCCTTCCGTTCGGCCGTCCTGGCTCGTGACTCTTGGCGCTTCCCTTCCATGAAGCCCGCGCCGAACTCGCGCTCCGCCGTGTACTGGTTGTGCGCGCGGCAGCGCAGCCGCAGGTTCTCGATGGTTGCCTCGCCGCCGCTTGCAATGGACTCCGCATGGTCGAACTCCAGTCGCGTGCACGCTGGGCAACGCTGCCCTGCCGCACTTGTGAAGGTGCAACGGCCTCCGTCGCGCCGCCACACCGTGCGCCGCACTTCTGCCGGCACATGGCGGCCCTTCGCGGCGCCGCGTTGCGAGCGCGGCCTCGCGCTGGCCGCGAACACGCGCCTCTCGAGTTGCTCGACCAGCGTCGCGAGCCCGCGCTTGACCACCTCGGCGATGTCGCCGGAAGGCACCGCGTGCCCGAGCAGCGCCTGCGCGTAACGCAGCAGGTCATGCGCCGACTGGTCGAGCGTGAAGCGCACATC
>JANLOU010000567.1:0-7314 GCA_031366735.1 Candidatus Eiseniibacteriota bacterium | reverse complement strand
ACCGAAGTGGACATGAACCAGCGGCACCACAACCGGGGATCGCGGGCGTACAACTGCTCGAACCGGACCGACAGCGTGAAGCGGGTGATGCCCAGCACGAGCAGCCCCGCGAAGATGGCGGCCACGAGCGGGGCGCTGTGCGCCATGAGGTGGGCGAAGACCGCTACCACCGCCACCAGCGGCGCGTAGGCGAAGGCTCCATAGCGTGAGCGCTCGGCCAGCGCGCGGTCCACGCGGACGCGCAGTTGGGCGTTCTGGGTCGCAGTCCATGGGAGTGCCAGTTGCGGGTTGTCGGGTGCCGGCTCGGTGGACAAACGAGTTCCCTTCGAGTTGCGCGGACGGAGACACACGAGTGCGACAGCGGTCTGGGCATCGCCCCAGACCGTGTTTCCCGTGCGAGTCTCGGCAGATACGCGCAAGGCTTGAGCCCGCGGTGGCGCAGGCGGGACGGCCTGCGCGGCGCTCAATCCCCAGCGTTCACGCGACTTGGGCGGGAGGCTTGCGCGGGCGGCGCGGCCGCGCCAACTGTTTCTCGAACGCCGCGAGCGGGAGGGTGTTGAGCACATCCTGCTTCGTCAGCCCAGCGCGACGAGCCTGGAAAACCCCGAAACGCATGTTCTCCAGCTGGTTCGTCGAATGCGCGTCGGTGTCGATGGTGAAGCGGCAACCCTTGTCGCGGGCGATCCTCGCATGGACATCCGAAAGGTCGAGCCGATCGGGCGAAGAGTTGATCTCCATGGCGACCCCGCGCGCGGCCGCTTCCTGTGCCACGAGCTCGACATCGAATGCGACGGGATCGCGCGCTCCGAGGATCCGCCCGGTGGGATGGCCGAAGACATGCACCCACGGATTGCGCACGGCTTTCAGCGCGCGCGCCGTAGCGGCCTCGGGTGCCATGTCGAAGGCGGAATGGATCGAGATGATCACCCAGTCCAGGACTTCGAGCGTGGCATCATCCAGGTCGAGCGAGCCATCCTTGAGGATGTCCACCTCGAGCCCATGGAGGATGCGCAGCCCCGGGAAGCGGGCTCGCAGCGCCATGATCTCCGCCACGCTGGTGCGTACTCGCGCCGCGTCGAAGCCGCCGGCCATGGCAAGTGCTTTGGAGTGCTCGGTGATGGCGATGTACTCGTAGCCGCGCTCGAGTGCCGCCTGCGCCATGGTGTCGAGATCATCGCGGCCATCGCTGCGGTTGGAGTGCATGTGCAGGTCGCCCCGCAGGTCCTCCAATTCGACCAATCGAGGGAGCGTGCCGGTTCGTGCAAGCTCGATCTCGCCGCGGGCTTCGCGTAGTTCGGGCGCGATCCACGCCAGTCCCAACGCCGCGTAGACTTCTGCTTCCGTGCGCGCGGCCACGGTGAGGTCGCCGCGAGTGAGTCCGTACTCGTTCAGGCTCATGCCCTTGTCCTGAGCGATGCGGCGTAGTTCGATGTTGTGTTCCTTGGAACCCGTGAAGTACAGGAGGGCGGCGCCGTAGCTCTCGGGAGGCACAACGCGAAGGTCCACTTGGAGTCCTGTCTTGAGCCGCACGCTGGATTTGGTGTCCCCATGTCCCAGCACATCGGCCACGGACTCGTGCGAGGTGAATGCCTGCATGACCGCTTCGGCATTGCCGCCCGTCACGAGCAGGTCGAGGTCACCCACCGTCTCCTTACGCCGCCGGAACGAACCCGCGAGCTCCACCTGCTCCACGCCTGCCAGCGCCCGTACGCGCTCGGCGAGTGCGTGCGCCAATGGCCACGCTCCCGCGAGCAGCATGCGTCCCGACCACTGCGACGCGGTGGCGAGCGCCTTGAGCACATTCTGCTCGACCTTCTCGCCAAAGCCGGGCAAATCGCGGAGCTTGCCTCCCTTGGCAGCGGCTTCGAGCTGAGCGCGGTCGCGGATCCCGAGTGTCTCGAAAAGAGTCTTGACCCGCTTGGGTCCCAGGCCCTGCAGCTCGGTGAATCCGGCGACCTCATCGGGGATGCGCGCCCGCAACTCCGCCAGCATGCTCGTGTCGCCCGTGGCGGCGAGATCGCGGATCTTCTGCGCGAGGTCCTTGCCGATGCCTTTGATCTCCTCGAGCGCCCCCGCTTCGGCAGCGAAGCGCGTCATCGGTTCGGCATGCGATTCCACGATCCGCGCGGCCTCGCGATGGGCGCGTACACGGAACGAGTTGGCGCCATCGATCTCCAGGAGCGTGGCCAGGCGTTCGAGTGCGCGGGAGATCTCCGCGTTCGTCATGCTCACTCCTTCACGCGGCGCAGGAACTCCGCTTCGTCGATGACAGGAATGCCCAAGCGCGTGGCATCATCCAGTTTGGAGCCTGCGCCGGGACCGGCCACCAGGAGCGTGACCTTGCGGCTGATGGTGCCGGCGATGCGCGCTCCAGCGCGTTCCGCCAGACGCTGCGCATCGACACGGGGCATGGATTCGAGTCCACCGGTGAATACCATGAGCTGTCCCTCGAGTGGGCGGGGACCCTGCGGGCGCGTTTCGGTTCGTGGCCGGACGCCGGCCTTGGTCAGGCGTTCGAGGACATTGCGATTGCGCGCATTCGAGAAGAAGTGATGCACGGAGGCGGCGACCTCGGGGCCAATGCCGTGCACGGTCCGCAGTTCTTCCTCGCTCGCGTCCATCATCGCGGACAGGGCGCCATAGCGATCGGCCAACAAGCCCGCGCCCGTTGCGCCCACATGCTCGATTCCCAATGCGAACAGGAAGCGGTCGAGGCGAGGCTGCTTGCTGGCTTCGATGGCGGCGAGCAGTTTCTCGATACTCTTCTCCGCGAAGCCTTCGAGCGAGGACAGATCGATCGCGGTGAGCGTGTAGATGTCCGCCAGATCCCGCACCAATTGTCTCTCGAGCAGCTGCGCCACTGTCCGCTCGCCCAAACCGACAATGTCCATGGCGCCGCGCATGGCGAAGTGAACGATGTGCCGCTCCAGTTGCGCCGGGCACGACAACCCGTTCGTGCATAGGTGTGCGGCTCCTTCGCGAACAACCTTGGCACCGCACGCCGGACACGCCTTCGGCAGCGTGAACGGGCGGGCGTCCTTCGGTCGGTGCTGCAACAGCACCTCGACCACCTCGGGAATCACATCGCCGGCGCGCCGCACGCGCACGGTATCGCCGATGCGCACATCCTTGCGGTCCACCTCATCCTGATTGTGCAGCGTCGCGCGCGAGACGGTGACGCCCGAGACATCCACCGGCAGCAATTGCGCGACCGGCGTGAGCTTTCCCGTCCGGCCCACCTGCACGACGATATCCAGCACCTGCGTGAGCTCCTCGCGAGGCGGGTACTTGAACGCCACCGCGTAACGCGGCGAACGCGAGCGAACGCCCAGGCGTTGATGGGCTGCCCGGTCATCCACTTTGATCACCACGCCATCGATCTCGTAGGCCAGCGTATCGCGCCGTTCGCCCAGCGACGCATGGAAGCGAATGGCTTCGTGGATCCCCTCGCAACGCTGCACGCTCGGTTCAACATGAAAACCCCAAGCACGCAGCGCCTGGAGCAGCGCTTCCTGCGTGGGGAACTCGGCGTGCTCGCTGTGCATGATGTCGTAGGCGTAGAAATCGAGCCGCCGCGACGCCGTGATGCCGGGATCCAGCTGGCGCAGCGTGCCGGCGGCGGCATTGCGGGCATTGGCGAAGGGCTCCTCGTCCGCCTCGATCAGGCGGCGATTGAGCGCTGCGAACTCGGCGAGCGGCATCAACGCTTCCCCTCGGATCGCGAGTTGCCCGCGCAAGCCATCGGCGGCACCCTCTTCGCGCAGCCGGAGCGGAATCGCGCGGATCGTGCGCAGGTTCTCGGTCACATCCTCGCCCGTTTCGCCATCGCCTCGGGTGGAGCCGCGGACGAATACGCCGTCCTCGTACACCAGTTCGATGCTCAGGCCGTCGAACTTGGGCTCGGCCTGGTAGACGATCTCGGCGGCGAACAGCCCATCCTGCACACCGAGTCCCTTCTTGACCCGTGCATCGAACTCGATCACCTCGTCCACCGACATCAGTGAATCCAGCGACATCATGGGGCGTGCATGCTTGACCTTCTTGAACCCCTCGCGCAGCCCACCGCTGACACGCAGCGTCGGCGAATCCGCCGCGCGCAGGTCGGGATGCTGTTCCTCAAGATCGCGCAACTCGCGGAACAGTTGGTCGTAGCGTGCGTCCGAGATCGCCGGACGGTCGAGCACATAGTACTGATGATCGTGCTCGCGGATCTCGGCTGCGAGCGAGGCGATACGCTGTTGCGCCTGTTCGCGGTCCACGCTCAGGCGTCCGCGAGTTCGAGCAGGCGCTGGAGCTGGGCGTCGCTCAGCGGCATCACCGACAGGCGCGAGTTGCGCACCAGTTCGGCGGTGCAAAGGACGCTGTCGGTGCGGAAGGTGGAGAGCGCAATGGGTCGGGGCAGCGCCCGATCGGGCTTGAGGTCCACCACCACCCGCTTGGTGTGCTCGTGTGCGGGATCGGCATACGCACCCTTTGCGACCTTGGCAAGGCCGACCGCCGACTTGACCGTCCCCGTGTGATAGATCACGACCGTGTCGCCGGGTTTCACCTTGCGAAGGTGGATGAGTGCGAGCGCATTGGAGACCCCTTCCCACACGGTGCGCTTTTCGCGCACGAGATCGGCGAAGGCGTACGCGGAGGGTTCGGTCTTGAACAGGTAGGTGGCCATGGATCAGGCGATCCGACGCTTTGCCTGCGGCCAGACCAGTGCTGCCACACTGACGATGCTGGTGTCCGCTTCCTTGCTCTGGGCGTAACCCAACAATCGGCCGGCGTCCGGCACTGCCGCGCGCAGCATGATGTAGGTGGGGGCGTAGCCACAGATCCGCGTGGCATCGTCCTTCTCGCCGACGACGGCGAACCAGGCGTCGGCATCTCCGGTCCGTGCGGCTTCGATGGCGGCCTCATCCACCGTGCGCACCAACTCGCTCACTTCCTCGGTGACGCGCTGGTCCCCGAATCGCGGTCCCACATGCGAGAGGTCTGCGCTCGCCACATACATGGTGCGGCCACCCAGTGTGCGTTCGGCTTCATGCAGCGCGTCGACCAGCGTCTCCAGAGCCAACTCCTCGCGCGGCGTCCGCTGTTCGTCCAGGAGCGTGTAGAAGCCGCCGCACAGGATCGGCACGATCGTGAATGGCTGCGTTCCGAGCCGCTTCTGCAGATAGAGCACCATGAACTCGATGCTGTGTTCGTCGCGGTGCACGAGCTCGGAGCGGTAGGCCAACTCTCCGAGGCGCCCGGCAATATGGTCGACGAAGGCGGTGTCGCAAGTGGCCCGTCCGAGCGGCGTCTCGAAGTGCTTGCGCGTGAGCGCCAGATAGTCGCCGCTCAGTTGGTGTCCCGTGCCCAGGATCACGACGCGGACGGGTTCGGTGGGGGCCGCGCCCAGCTGTGCGAATGCGCGTGCCATGAGCGCGCCTTCGCGGCGCGGGTCCAGGTGCGGCGCCAACAGCGCGCGCGGCACGGCATCCAAAGCGGGGCGCGTTTCGCCCGCGGCTTCGCGGGCGTCGTCGGCCTCGGCGAAGTGGGTGTCGAGCATGGCCTCGAGTTCGGCGCGCTCCACCGGGTACGAGCTTCCTTCGAGCGCAGCGGGGCGGATCTCGAGCGGGTGATACGCAGCGCGCGCTGCCGCCAGGGCCCGCTCGAACCGGGGAGACTCCAGCAGAAGCATCTCGTCCAGTTGTGCGACGAACTCGCGGATCATGTTGCCCACCCGCAGGTCCTTGCTCTCGCGCATGACCGCCGCGCTCAGGTCGCTCAGGGAAACAGTGCCGTCCAGCATCTGGAGGATTGCCAGCGATTCGATCCCCAGCACGGGTTGACCGGGCGTGATGCCAAGCGGGTCCTGCACCACGATGACTTCGCGCTCACCGTCACGGTAGGGGAACATCATCACACGGCGCAGCCGCGGATATTCCGGCAGGTCCTCGGGTGTCTCGCGCGATACCCCCGGCGGCAGGATGATGCGCGGTTTCTCCTCGCCCACGGTCTCTCGGCCGGGGATGATCAATCGACTGGGGCGGGCCGGCGGTTCGTTCGGGTCGAACACCATGGGGTCCTCGTGATGGAAGGGAACAGGTTCGCCGACAGTCTAGCGGTCCACGGCTCGTGTCTCCAAGCACACGGCGTGCTTTCTGGTGCGTTCTGCGGCATCATGCCCGCCACATGACCACTACTGCGATGGGCAAGCTGCTGGACTCCTATCTTCAGGAGCTTGACGGCCAAACAGGCTTCTGGCGCGGCATGCGCGGGGAGATCCCGGTATTCGTCTTCAGCGACGATGACCACGATCGCATGCGCATCATGTCGCCGATCGGCGTCGTCGAGGAGATGGACCCCGATCTGTTGCATGTCCTGTTACAGGCGAACTACGACCGTGCGCTCGATGCTCGCTATGCGATGCGTGGGAACGAGCTGTGGTCGGTGGTCGTGCACCCGTTGGCGACGCTGGCGCCGGACGACCTGCCCAATTTCTTCGACCAGGTCGTGCTGTTGGTGCAGAACACCGGAGGGTCGTTCGCGTCGACCGAGTTGGTTTTCAAGTCGTTCCCGGACGATAGCCTCATGATCGAGACGGACGACGGAACCGACGACGAGACGGACGAGAATGGAGACGACGAAGCGGACGACGACTCACCCGGCCAGGAAGGTGGCGGGGGCGTTCGATGAATCCGGCCGTGGGTGCCGTGGCACCGATCGAAGTCGAAGTCCGTCTCGACAAGCAACGCGTCCTGCCGGGACGAGTGTGGTGCGCCGATCGCCCGCGCGCCACCGTTGCGATCGTGCATGGCCTGGGCGAGCACAGTGGGCGGTACTCCGCGCTTGCCAGCGAACTCGTGCGCGCGCGCTTCACCTGCGTTGCACTCGATCTGCCGGGTCACGGGGGAGCGAGCGGCCCGCGCGGGGACCTGCCCTCGTGGCTGCAAGTTCGGGACCAGTTCGTGCCGGCGATGTTCACCGCAACGCGCGGATTGCCGGAGCAGTCGGCCGCACTTCCACGCGTCCTGTTGGGTCACAGCATGGGCGGCTTGTTGGCGCTCGATCACGCGCTGGCCCACCCGCGTGACCTCACGGCCCTGGTGGTGAGCGCGCCCGCGCTGCGCAGCGATCCACCGCCGTGGTGGAAGCTCGCCCTCGCGCAGGTGGCGCGCATCACGGCGCCCGCCGCAGGTTTCCCCAATGCATTGGAGCCCGCCGGACTATCCCGCGACCCCGAAGTCGTGAAGGCATACGAGCAGGACCCGCGAGTGCACCATCGGATCAGCCCTCGGCTGTATTTCTCGCTGCTCGAGGCGCGCGCTCGGTGTATGC